>JANXSV010000453.1 GCA_025356505.1 Methylovirgula sp. | reverse complement strand
CGATCAAAGCGCAGCAAATTATGAGCATATCCTGTTCTAGCATTTCTCCTCCCACACACGACAAGCAACGCGCTGTTGTGCGACCGACATCTCGGTTGCGTGGCCACTCATTCCGATTGGACACTGTTGGACTAGGAATGCAGTAAAGCGCTTGGGACACTTCACTTCAACAAGTGACCAGTGAAACATCTGGGCTCTTAAAATGGCAACACGGCCCCCATGATAGTTTCCTGCCGCTTGCGGCAGAAACTAGGTATTGGGCCTGATCGAGAATACCAAAACAATATTTTTCAAGGTGCAATAGACACCTCCAGAAACAGGTACTTTCCATATGCGAAAGGAAACTTCGCTCTGCCTCTCAGCACCTTAACTCAAGTTTAAATCACATCTTGCTAATACGAAAGATAGCAATGATCCGTTTGCAAGATTGCGCCATTGATTTGGTAATTCAGAAAAGCGGGTTAAGGATAACGAAATCTGGTCATTTGTTGGCGCGAAGCAAAAGAATGTTTCTGGCATGAAAGCGCCAATGGAAGTTGCTGGCGATGCGTGGACTTGGACGGCTATTGAGGCCGACACTAAACTGCTTATTTCGCATTTCGTAGGTGGTCGCGATGGTGAATGCGCCATGTGGTTTATTGACGATTTGCGCGCTCGCCTTGCCAATCGCGTTCAGCTTACTTCGGATCGTCACACAGCCTATCTGGAAGCTGTTGAAGCTGCATTCGGCGATGATGTTGATTATGCATTGTTGATCAAAATATATGGCAATGCCCTGAGAGCGCCAAGGGGCGCTATTCTCCAACCGAATGCACTTGTGCCAAGAAAGAACGTGTCACGGGCAACCCTGACAAGGCGCATGTGAGCACAAGCTATGCTGAACGAGCCAATCTCACCATGCGGATGCACAAACGTCGCTTCACTCGCCTGACCAATGCTTTTTCAAAGAAATTTGATAGTCATGCGCACGTGGTTGCACTTTATTCTGTGTGGTATAACTGGCTGCGCATTCACAAGACCTTGCGCGTTACCTCTGCAATGGCAGCTGAATTGTCTGACGTGCTCTTGTCATTGGAAGATATTGTAAATTTGATGGACGCAGATTTTAAGCCTGCAAAACGCGGCTCATACACAAAAGCAGTTCAACAAATTTCAAAATGAGACACTACCCACAAAAGCACATGATAGCCAATGGCGATTGCCATTCGTACATCTAAGACAGCCAAGTCCAGATCATCCGTCGTCTAGTTTGCAAAGCGTCGGTTCTTGCAGCGTCACTTGCAGTTCAAAGAAAAATCGCCTCAAACTGAAGAACCTCATCATAAATTTAGTCTGTGCTTCCGATTGTACTTGCGACTGTGCAAACAGCTGTTAAAGTCTGATTGTAGTTAGAAAATGATTGCGTGATTTCAATAGGTTAGAGAGAACCGTTAAGGCGTTTGATTTTGGCTTCGAATCCTCCCGCCCCAGCCAACCTGCCACTACAGCATATTAATCGGAAGTGCTTTGCGGGGTCATTGCTGGCGGCCCTATTGAATAGCGCTCTCAACGCCCTCTTTGATAAGTCGCGGGACATTGGCTTACGCCATAACCTCAAGGAACAAGATGTCCGGCTCGGCGGAACCCACTATAAAGCAGTTGTTTCTCTACGGCTTTCCAGCCTTGCCGCTCGCGGTGCTGACGTTGCCGTTTTACATCTTGGTGCCATCGTTTTACGCCAAAGAGCTCGGCCTCTCGTTGGCGGCGGTGGGGTCCGCCTTGCTGCTCGTGCGTCTTTTAGACGCCTTGAGCGATCCTATTATCGGTGTGCTGGCAGATCGTTGGCGTCCGGCCTTTGGCCGCCGTCGCAGCTGGTTTGCTCTTGCCAGCATTCCAGCGGTGATTGCGGCCTGGTTTGTATTCGTTCCTGCCCACAATGCAGGCACGCAATACCTCGCGTTTTGGGGAGCGATCCTGTCAATCTCCTGGACGGCAGCCACCGTTCCCTACGCAGCCTGGGGCGCGGAGATATCAACGAGCTACACCGGACGTGCCCGCGTTGTAGCTTGGCGCGAGAGCTTCGGGGTTATCGGAACTGTTTTGGCTTTATCGGCCACGGCCATCGTCCCGCTGCTCGGGTTCCCAGGACAAGGAAGCATCCTGCTGGCGCTGGCGGCATGTGTCGCGATTGGTGTGCTGATAAGCGTGGGAGCGGCTGTTACCATTCTGCCGGAGCCGCCAGATGACACCACGTCGCAAATCAGTTTTCGCCAGGGACTAGCGCATTTGCGCGAAAACCGTCCGTTCCTGCGCCTGTTGAGCGCATTTTTCCTCAATGGATGCGGCAACGGATTTCCTGCAACGTTGTTTTTGTTTTTCGTGACTGATCGTCTTCAAGCAGAAAGCTCGGCCGGCCCGCTGCTGCTCTTGTATTTTTTCTGCGGCATCATCGGCGTGCCGTTTTGGCTTTGGCTGGCGCGCAAAACCTCGAAACATAGAGCCTGGGCCATTGGAATGGTCATGGCATGCGTCTGCTTCAGTGCAGCCCCGTTTCTCGCATCTGGCCAGGCGGGTCTATTCGCTCTTGTTTGTGTGGGCACAGGATTGTCGCTTGGGGCCGATCTCGTCCTTGCTCCCGCCATCCAGGCGGACGTGATCGACGTGGACACTGCAAATACCGGAACTCAGCGCGCCGGGCTCTATTTCGCTCTATGGGGATTTGCGACGAAGCTGGCGCTGGCTTTGGCAGTGGGTCTCGCATTTCCACTATTGAGTTGGGCCGGGTTTGACCCGGCAAACCATATGCGAACAGATTTCGGACTTCAGACGCTTGCTGCGCTCTACGCTATCGTCCCGATCGTCCTAAAGATTGGAGCGATCGGGCTCATCTGGAACTTTCCCATCGATGCGGAGGCACAAGCCAAACTTCGTCAACGCATTTACGCCAAAAATGAATTTGCACGCCGGCAGTGAACTACTAGCCCTACGGCTGAAACTCCAGATGAATCGAGCCAATCGCAATTCCTGCTTTCTTGACCACAGCATTATTGATGATCACGCCATCCTGTTGCCTGTATAAAACATCCGAGAACTGTAACCGGGTCGTCGATCCCTTTGAAACCACGTCTGCCTCATAGGCCAAGCGGATTTCGCTGCCAAGATCTTCGACTTTGGCCTCGCCGATGACATCTTCGCGCCGTCCGGACCACGTTTTGGGACCTGTTTTTGTGAAGTGCCACGTGAGTCGATTTTTTTCACCATCGTCAAACAGGAAGTCTTCAGCCACAGTTAATGTATTGCCTGAAGAATGCCCATGCAGCACGGCGGTCAGGCCACGAACAACGCCGACAATCGGGATCTGAAAACGGCCTTTACCAACGCGCCGCCCGCTAAAAGCATCTACAAGCGTGATGGGACGCACGGAAGTGGTTGGAGACATTGGCGCTGTGGCGCAGCCCGCCGTAGCAAGAGCAGCGGACCCTGCCAAAAAATGCCGTCGTGTCAGTGTCAAGATCACTTTAATCTCCAATCCTGGCTATGCCTGTTTCACCGTTGCTGCGAACCCATTTCACAGAGCCTGCGCTCAACCGGGTGAGCACAAAGCACATTTTTTCTCCATTGTACCAAGTCTTAAACTGCTGGCACAACTTGTCTCCCTCTATCGACCATTTGCCGGAATCGCTTGGCTTGATAATCTTGCCGAGGCCCAGTGCCGCACCATCTCCGTCAACAACACCGCTCTTATGATAATTAAGCGGAAATTCACCCTTTATTGGCGCTGCGAGGTAAATCGTCCTGCCGATAATATCGCGGCGAATCTCATCAGCACTCATCACCTCAGCCTGGGCTCCAGACGAGGCAAACAACGCCGCGGCTGCAAGCAAAACGGCTGCTTTTTCATGTGTCAATATCTGCATTTGGCTCCATCCTACGGATTAATGGCAACACGTTCCGCTAAGTTTACGCTTAATCATCCGCTGCGGATGAACGAGCGGCGTCCGTCGTAAAAATCATAGGCTCAGGCCGCGCGAATGAAATGATCTATCATAGCCTCGCCGAGTCTGTTTCCCGAAACCCAAGCACATTCGATACGCGGCCCCAGCAACCAATCTCCACACACGCCGAGTGTCAGAGCCGGGTTCCAGAGGTGACCTGCCCAAGTTTTATCGGCATTGGCCTTTCCCGAGCGCGCAAACCGCCACCTGTGAGCGGAAACGGCAAGTACGCTTGGCGATTCTTGTCCGGCTTCCAACGCCAATGCCTGCATCAATGCGCTCTCCACAGCTTGCACCGTATCTTCCAAGTGCGCCTGCGACCATTGCGCAGTTGCATGGACCACCCACGCTTCAACGCCGCTATGACCGGGCTTGCCGGAGTTGCGCGCTGCAAAATCGATAATCCCGCGCGCCTTGACCACGTCCGGCAAAGGCAGCGGCGCATCGAACGCCACCATCAAGGTCCAGCACGGGGCTGACGGTGTCTGCTGTGCCAGCGCCGCAAAATCTTGGTCATGCGCATCGAGTAAAACCTGAGCTTGCTCAGCCGGTATTGCGCAAACGACGGCGTCAAATGTCTTGCCGATTTGAGTTTCGCTGTGCAGCGTCCACATATTCGCGCTGCGGGAGACAGAACCAATACGGGTTCCCCAACGCACATCAAGATCTCGCGCCATCGCTTTAAGCGGCGCATTCATCGTCGGCACACCGATATAGGCACCCTCACCCGCAATAGGCCAAGGCGCGACATCGCCAGATGCGTGCCAGCGTTCAACCTGACCGACAAAACCAGGGTCACGCGCCGTGAAATACTGGGCGCCCATGTCGAAACTAACGTCTCCGGCGCTCGAACTCAGTCTGCGCGATGCCATCCGGCCTCCCGGCCCGCGCCCCTTGTCGAAAAGCGAGACGACATGCCCACAAGCTTGGAGCGCTTTCGCACAGCTCAATCCGGCCATCCCGGCTCCGATGATTGCAATATTCATGACGTCCTTAATTCAAGCTTGAGAGCATGGAGCCCTTTTCAAAACATCGGCACGGCCTATGTCTAGGCCATGTCAAATCTCACAGTTTGGTTCGATGGCTCCTGCCCGCTCTGTACACGCGAAATAGCGCTGATGCGCCGTCTCGACAAGGCGAATGCCATCAGCTTTATCGATGTCGCAAACCCTGAAACTGTCTGCCCGCTTGATCGGGCGGAACTGCTCGCGCGCTTTCATGCGCAGGAAAATGGCACTATTGTTTCGGGAGCGGCGGCTTTCGCTGCGATGTGGCGCGTAATTCCAAACTTGCGGCCTCTCGGACTTCTCGCACAAAACCGGATTATCCTTGCGATACTCGAGCGCACCTATCTCATATTCCTGCGATTTAGGCCGCGCATGCAAAGTTTTGCGCGTCGTCTGGACGCAAAGTCTTAAACGGTGGCAGATCAGCTTAACATCGTATGGTTTAAGCGCGACTTGCGCGTTCACGACCACGCGCCACTGGCGCAGGCCTGTTTGTCAGGTCCGGTCTTACCGCTCTATATCGTGGAGCCCGGCTATTGGAGCCTTCCAGATTCGTCGCGGCGCCATTGGAGCTTCATTCACGATTGCCTTGGTGAACTTCATGCAGAATTGGCAGCGCGCGGTGCCCCTCTCATCTTGCGGGTTGGTGAAGCTGTTGACGTGTTTGAAGCCCTGCGGCAGACTTTCGGCACGATTAAGCTGTGGTCGCATGAAGAAACCGGAAATGACTGGACATTTCGGCGAGACAAAGCGGTCAAAGTCTGGTGTCGGGCGCATTCGATAGCTTGGCACGAAACGCCAACCAATGGTGTCGTCCGCGCCCTCAAAAGCCGCGACAATTGGGCGGCTCAGCGCAGCCAGCGCATGACCATGCCCCTCGTTCCCGCACCTGACCGGATCCAAGCGCCGATACATGTCCCCAGTCAGCCACGCCCGCCCAAATCAGACCCGATGTTTGGCGACGAGATTCTGTTTGTGCAGAGCGGCGGTCGTAAAGAAGGCTTAAGTGCGCTGGACTCTTTCCTCGAGACGCGCGCCAGCAAATATATGCAAACGATTTCAAAGCCGGGCATCTCTGCCCGCCATTGTTCCCGCCTCAGCGCTCATCTGGCCTTTGGCACCCTATCTTCGCGCGAGGTGGAACAAGCGACCCGCGCGCGGCTCAGGGACCTTACTGAGCCAGACCCTGGCATGTCGGACGACGACGCCCAGTCTTTTCGCAAAAATCTCGGCGCTTTCCTGTCCCGCCTGGCGTGGCGGTGTCACTTCATGCAAAAACTGGAACAACAGCCTGAGATCGAGTTCCACTGCACCCATCCGGCCTTTGAGGGCATGCGCGAGCCACATTTCAATGCTGATTTTTTTGAAGCTTGGAAAAGCGGTCATACCGGCTATCCGCTGATAGACGCGGCCATGCGCAGCCTGCATGTCAATGGCTGGATTAATTTCCGCATGCGCGCCATGTTAGTGTCCTTTGCCAGCTATCATCTGTGGCTGGACTGGCGGCAGACTGCGCCTTACGTCGCGAGACTGTTCACCGACTATGAGCCCGGCATTCATCTGTGCCAGTTTCAGATGCAATCCGGCGTCACCGGCATAAACACGCTGCGTATCTACAGCCCCGTCAAACAGTCATTGGACCATGACCCTGAGGGAAAGTTCATCCGCCGCTACGTCCCGGAACTCTTCAACGTTTCAACGCAGTGGATACATGAGCCTTGGCGTATGCCAGAGCCGCCCGCTGACTACCCGTCGCCAATCGTCAATCATGACCGTGCAATGCAATTTGCCCGCGCGCAAATAGCAGCACGGCGTAAGAAACCGGACTTTCAAGTCGAGGCCCGTAAGGTTGTCAACAAGCTGGCGAGCCGCGCCAAGCATACCGACCGCGACCCTCCGCGTAAAAAGCCAGTATCGCCAAAGCCTAAAACGCAGCTCAGCTTCGATCTCTGAATGCGCGCCACTCACCACCCATATTCATGGAGCATGCATGCCAGTTTTCACACCTGATCGCGCCACCGGTTTGGCACGAGTTGCGCGTTTCGTTCCCCACGCGGGACGGCAATATGAGGCCACAAGGAACGACGATTTGGGTCCGCAAAACCGGAGCAATGTCTCTGTTCTGTCGCCCTATATCCGCCACCGGTTAGTAACAGAAACCGAAGTTCTAAAAACGGTTTTGGCAAAGCACTCGTTTTCGGCTGCGGAAAAATTCGTTCAGGAAATGTTTTGGCGCACCTATTTCAAAGGCCACCTCGAGACCCGCCCATTTCTATGGAGCCGCTATTGCACCGCGCGGAACCAACAAATCAGCGCTCTCGAAACCAAAGGCGGCATCCGCAAAGCCTATCGCAATGCCGTCGAAGCAAACACAGGCATCGACTGTTTTGACGCCTGGGTGACTGAATTGATCGAAACAGGATACCTTCATAATCACACCCGCATGTGGTTTGCCTCGATCTGGATTTTTACGCTGCATCTGCCTTGGGAATTGGGCGCTGATTTCATGTATCGACACCTGCTGGACGGCGACCCCGCTTCAAACACTCTGTCGTGGCGCTGGGTCGGCGGTTTACATACGAAAGGTAAAACCTATCTTGCCCGACCGGATAATATCAAATCCTGTACCCACGGTCGTTTTTCGCCCACCGGCCTTGCGCGCGAAGCGCCAGCGCTGGACGAGCCGTCGATGCCCTCGGCCAAGCCCTGCCCTCCTGCGGCGAGCAGCGCCCCGCAGACCAGATTTGGCCTTCTGCTCACCGAAGAAGACCTAAACCCCGAATCCCTCGGGCTTGATAGCGCCAATGTGGCCGCGCTTGCTGGCGCAAGCCTTGCAGACGGGCGTTCACCACTGGAGATTTCACCGCTGGTTGCCGATTTTACCAATGCCGCCCTGTGCGATGGCCTTGTGCGCGCATCAAAAACATTCGAAATCCCCGCGATTGAACTGGCCTCGCTTTCGTTCGTGACGGTGCGGGATTGGGCAAAATCAAACGACATCACAACCATCGTCACCGCCTATGCTCCTGTCGGGCCTGTGGCGGACGCATTGGAACCAATCACAGCCAAACTCGCCGCTATTGGTGTGAAGCTCATCCAGCTTCGCCGCGCTTTCGACACGTCAGCATGGCCATATGGCACACGTGGCTTCTTCGCCATGAAAGAAAAAATCCCGATCCTGCTGGAAAAGTTTATCGAGCGCGAAAGCGCGCAGAGCGAGTTCTTCTAAATCCCCGCCAAAGATTGAAACCTCACACGTTAAACTCAGTGCCTCGTAAAAGTGGCACTGAGGTGCCATAAAGCGGGTACTATTTAACCTCCTGGCCGCACAATAACCAGAAGTGGATATCCTTTGACGTCGAGCGAAATCAGATCGCCAATCTGCTCTGGTGATGTTTCATTCCGAACCACATCTACAATCGAATAGTGTGAGGCTGAGGGCAGTCTAAGCGTCCACCGCTCGCCCTTCGGTTCGATATCTTGGCCGGTTTTTACATCCCAACGCGGCAGGACATTATTACAAATAATGATGTAGCCGCCGTCCGACTTTGACAGAGCCATCGTAGCACCCCCAGTCGAAACTTGCGGCCCGGCGGCGCTAAATGCGGGAATTTTGCTAAAGTCGCTTTGGGACTTGTCAAACACCGCTTGCGTAAACCTGTGCACGAAGTCGGCAGCGGGCTTTGCGCTCCAATCGCCGCGAAAAAAGCCCCAGCGCTCGGACCTATCGTCCTTTGGATCGGTGGAGTCATCAACGAGCGTATATTGATACAGTCTCTGTGCGCCGTAATATTTCGCCCAGAAATAATTGTTGAGCAGGGCTACTCCTTGCGCAAATTCGCTCGCACTTGCGGCTGGTTTTGGCAGTTTGCGGCTACTTGCGCCGCTTTCGGTGATGATGACCGGTTTGCCGGGCATGGCATATCGGCCCCAATTCGGCACGGACAGTTGATAGGCCGC
>JANXSV010000414.1 GCA_025356505.1 Methylovirgula sp. | reverse complement strand
CCCGTAACTCACAAGATCAAGCAGTGGCAGCGCCAAAAGTACGAGCGCCACGACAGTGATCGGAATGATATAACTCCAGATGCCGAGCGCGCCGCTGATGAGCCTTGGCACCTGATGCAAGCCAGTCCGATAGCCGATCGTGTTTTCAAGCGCTTTCCGGCCCTCGCCAATCAGATAAAACCCGGTTTGGCTTTGCCGGGCATCCTGGCTCCCGGCCTGCACATCAGCTGCGCTTTTTGCCAAAGCCATCGCTTGGCGCGCAACTTGTCGCTCGGCAACGCCCGACCCGCGTGAGAGCTGTTCGATCGCACCACGATAAAGATTTCGGGTGGCAAAATCCATGTCCGTGTAGCCTGGTTGCAGGCTTAGTTCGGCATCAACAGGGCTGAGCTCTTCAAAGAAGTCTTTCCAATCAATGTCAGCAATTCGGCGCAAACTATTTATAATATCACGCACTGTCACGTTGCCGGAGCCTTGAATAGTATGCTCCTCTGTCACGATTGCATCAATATTGGTGCCCTGCTCCAGCAGTCGCTTATCAAGCCACGCCAGAGCCGGAGCGATGAAGGCATCCTGATCTCGCAAACGGTAAACCAATTGCACCGCCATTGATGTCGACAACGCACCCTGATGCGATTTAAACACCGCCTCCACGGACTCCGGCGCTTGGCCGCGCACGCCCAGCAGGCGATCTGCGGCCCTGTCGGCAATCTCCCGCTCGTTGCGGCTGCTGATGATGCGCTGCGCAAGGCGGCGTAAATTTTCGATCAGCACGATGCGCAGAGTGATCGAGATTGCCCAAAGTTCGCCTATGGTCAGCAGCTCCACCTCTTGATAGGCGCGCACAAAGCTAGCCAGACCATCTCGGTCGATGTTGCTATCGGTATGGGCGACATAGGCCCAGCCAAGCCCGAAAACACGCGGATATCCGGCAAAAGGCCCGGAGGCCAGCTTTGGCAAAACGCGATAGTACCCGGCCGGGAGATCAGACCGGATTTGATGGATCTGCTTTTCGATGACGTGATAATTATCGATCAGTTCTTCATTGGCGGGCGTGATCGTGCGGCCTTCGGCCACTGCCGCTGCGGTCGCATCGTAGGTTTCGCGCAAAAAACGCTCGTTATCTGCGAGCCGCGCCACCAGCGGATGCCCCGCGCCCCGCTTCAAAACCAGTTTCTGCGCCTGCGCAAGACTGCGTGCATGCACTGCCATACGCTCTGTGCTGAACAGTTCCTCCCGGATCGGATCCGTACTCTGCCAGAGGGACTGCTGCTGCTCGCTGCGAAAGGGCCACATGCGTTTTTTCTTTCTGTATCAATGCCAAACGATGGTCGTTGGCGCGCCGCGTTTGCCCAATTGAACGCGCTTCAGCCTCACGCGAACACGGTGAGCAGTTGCGGGTGAGACCGCCGCGCGTCATCGGATGGGCGGAAGGACATGCGCGACGGGAGGTTGGCGGAAGTGGTCGGGTCTCATGGGACAAACGCCGCTTCATGCAAAAGGTTCCAGCACACCCGGCAGCGCCGATCATGTCTGTGACATGTTTGTCGCTGATTGTTCAAAACGCCATGGAACCATTCCCGCTTTGAAAGGTTTGAGCGAGGCAGAGCTAAAATATTGGATTCGCAATACTATTCTTGTCGATCGTGTTTCCATTTGTGTGAGTTTAACGCGCAATCACCGCTTCAATCTTGCGGCAAAGTTAGAAGTCACAAATATGAGGAGCTTTCTCATGAAAACCACTTTTGGAAATGTACTATCCGGCTTTGCTGTGGCTGCCATGTTCGTCGCCGTACCAGCCTTTGCTGATCTGCTCAATTTCACCGCCGCGCTGACACCCCCCGATACGGAACCTCTGGTGATCCAAAAGCTACAAAGCGGGGCGAAGTCTGCCGACAGAGGCAGCATTCACCCTGGCACGGCTACGGCGCTGCGCACCTCTGCAAACGATAAAAAACCACTTGTCGACGATCTGATCTGGTAAAATCCAGTTGAAATTTGGGCAGTGCGGAAATAGGCCGCTCCTGCTTTCTAGCGCGTGTAACCCTAGCCTCCGGGTCGTTTTGCGAAAATCGCTTGCTGTCTCATCAGTTCATCAATCAGCGGCTGATCAAAGGCGCGCTCGAACGTCAGCGTGGAATAGTCGATCAACCCGTTAGGGCAATGCCTGTCATCGTCCCAGCCTGGATGGTTCATCACCGGATAGAGGCAAATACCGTGAATGGGAATTTGGTTATCCATCGCCTGCCCCACCTCAGCGCAGACATGGCGCAACCACGTGGGACGCAATTCTGCCTCGATGCCGGTTTCGGCAATAAAAATCGGACATTTATAACGCTCGAAGTTTTCGCTCAGCATTTTTCTGAACGGCTTGGCTTCGGGGTCCGTCACCTCGATAGGGCCGCCATCGACCCGCCATTGGTTGTGGCAATAATAGTTGACGCCAAG
>JANXSV010000406.1 GCA_025356505.1 Methylovirgula sp. | reverse complement strand
CTCGAAACCGCGATCAAGATGATAGACGCGGTTGACCATGGTTTCGCCTTCCGCGGCCAGCGCCGCAATCACCAAGGACACCGAAGCGCGCAAATCCGTGGCCATGACGGGAGCGCCCGTTAGCTTGGATACGCCCTCAACCACGGCAGTATCGCCATGAACTTTGATATTTGAGCCGAAACGGGCCAGTTCCTGCACGTGCATGAAGCGATTTTCGAAGATTTTCTCCGAAATATGCGAAATGCCCTTGGCTTTGGTCATCAGCGCCATAAACTGCGCCTGCAAATCGGTTGGAAAACCGGGAAACGGCTGCGTAACAATATCTACGGCGTTGATTCCACTGCCATTTCGAGAAACGCGGACGCCTTCGTTGGTCTGGACCACTGTCACGCCGGCTCGCTCCAGCGTGATAAAGGCTTCCTCAAGATGCTCGCGCACGGCACCTTGCAAAAGCACGTCCCCGCCGGTCATCGCCACGGCCATTGCATAGGTCCCGGTTTCAATGCGGTCCGGCAAAACCGAGTGAACCGCGCCGGAAAGGCTGGAAACACCCTCAATTTCGAGCGTCGATGTGCCGATTCCCTTGATTTTTGCACCCATTTTGACAAGACAGTTGGCCAGATCGCTCACTTCCGGCTCACGCGCGGCATTTTTGACCAAGGTATGCCCCTTGGCGAGCGAGGCCGCCATTAAGGCGGTGTGGGTGCCGCCGACCGTTACCTTTTCAAAGTCAATCTCGCCGCCCTTAAGTCCTTGTTTCGCATGGGTTAAAACATAGCCATTTTCAATTTCGACATGAGCGCCGAGCTTCTGCAGCACCATCAGGAGCAGGTCGACAGGCCTTGTGCCGATGGCGCAGCCACCTGGCAAAGACACCTTTGCCTCGCCCATGCGCGCCAAAAGCGGAGCAACAACCCAGAAACTCGCCCGCATTTTCGAAACAAGATCATAAGGCGCTGTCGTATCGGAGATATGCCGTGCGGACAGGTGCATGGTCTGGCCGGTGGTGAGGTGTTCCCCGTGGCGTTTGCCATTGATGGATGTATCGACGCCGTGATTCGATAAGATGCGCATCAGCTGGTTGACGTCCGCCAAGCGCGGCACATTTTCCAGTGTCAAAGTTTCCGGCGTGAGCAAACTGGCAATCATCAGCGGCAAGGCTGCGTTTTTTGCGCCGGAAATGGGAATTATACCGTTGAGTTTGTTGCCGCCAACGATGCGAATACGATCCATAAAGCCTCCAAAGGCCGCAAAAGCCTGAAAAATTACTCTGAAACTGTGGGAATTTTGTCAATCTGGGCGCGCGCCTTGCCTTGCGCCTTGCGGCGCTTGAGATTTTCGCGAAGAGCCTCAGCCAGGCGTTGCTCCCTCACAATGTTCGCTGCGTCCAGCCTTGCCTGCGCTGCCTGTGAGACAACTTGACCGGTATTTTTGCCTTTCAAGGCGGTTTTCTGATTATTTTCAATCATTAAGATACCGGGAAACAGCGGACATAACTCAATTATTTGTAAAACAATTTTGTTACAGTGGCTTTTAGGAGGTTTTATCCTCAAGGGCAAGAAATTGGTCACTGCCGCCTACGTCAGCGTGTTTCAGTTCTGGTTTTACGCTGCCCGAAGCGCATATGTGAGATAAGCAGACTTTGCCGGTATTCTTGCGTTGTCAGGCTTGCGCAATGATTGAGCCTGTGGCAAAAGGCGCGATGCAGGCTGCGGTAGCTCAGTGGTAGAGCACACCATTGGTAATGGTGAGGTCGCGAGTTCAATCCTCGCTCGCAGCACCAGTCCAACTCCCCTCCCCGCTGCAACGCTGTTCCGACGCTGACCTATTTGCTGTGATGAGACTTTCTGTCACTCGCTATCTGATCTATAACAGCTTAATACTGTCTGGAAACGAAATTGGCGAAGGCAGTTGCAGACGGAGTGTCAGCAGCTAGGTGCCTGATAGCCTTGGAAAAAATATGAATTACGAGCATTTTTTCGCTACTGCGATTGAGAGCCTGCGCGATGAAAAGCGCTATCGTGTTTTTGCAGACCTTGCCCGCGATGCGGAGCGCCCTCCGCACGCAACTCACCATGCAGACGATCCATTGCGGAGTGAGCGGGACGTAACCATATGGTGCTCAAACGATTATCTGGGCATGGGACGTCACCCGAAGGTCATCGATGCCATGGTCCAGGCAGCCACAAGGCACGGCGTGGGCGCTGGCGGAACTAGAAATATCTCGGGAACAAACCATGCTCTTGTGACATTGGAAGCAGAACTTGCTGATCTTCACTCTAAGGAGGCAGCTCTTGCTTTCACGTCCGGGTGGATCTCAAATCTGGCGGGCATTTCGACAATCGCCAGTGTTTTGCCGAACTGTCTGATTCTCTCCGATGCCATGAACCACAATTCGATGATCGAGGGCATTCGCCGTTCCGGCTGTGAGCGCAAGATTTTCCGGCACAATGATGTTGCGCATCTCGAGCGCCTGCTCGCTGAAACTGAGCCATCCCGCGCGAAGCTGATTGTGTTTGAGAGCCTGTATTCGATGGACGGCGATATCGCCCCAATAGGTCAGATTGTGAATCTCGCCAAAAAATATGGGGCAATGACCTATATCGACGAAGTGCACGCGGTCGGCATGTATGGTCCCCGTGGCGGCGGCGTTGCCGAACGTGAGGGCTTGATGGATCAGATTGACGTAATCGAGGGCACTCTGGCCAAAGGGTTCGGGACGCTCGGCGGGTATATCGCCGCCAGTACAGCGGTTATCGACGCTGTTCGCAGCTTTGCGCCAAGTTTTATCTTCACCACGGCTTTGCCGCCGGCCATTGCTGCTGCGGCCACAGCCGCCATCCAGCATCTCAAAGCGAGTGGCATGGAGCGGGCACGTCAGCGCCAGCAAGTGGCGCGGACAAAACACGCCCTGATGGCTGCGGGACTGCCCGTGATGCCGAACCCTTCCCACATCGTTCCAGTATTTGTTGGCGATGCTGAAAAGTGCAAAGCGGCCTGCGACATGCTGTTGGAGCGGCACGACATCTACATTCAGCCGATCAACTACCCAACCGTTGCCCGTGGCACGGAACGGCTCCGCATCACGCCTACACCATATCACTCAGACGCACATATTGTGCAGCTTGTGGAAGCGTTGGTTGATGTATGGACGGCGCTTGACATGCCGTTTGGCGGCAAAATCATCAGCGCGCCTGACCATTGCTCCTATGCGGAACTCAAAAGGGCGGCAGAGTAGCCTGAGCGCTTTGAGTCTGAGTGCTGCGTGACCCAAAGCTGCAGGCGACGAGCGGCTTCTTTCATGTCATCCGAATTACGCGCGAAACACATACGCACGTAATTCTCGGCACCAAGGCCAAAGGTACTTCCTGGAGCAACACCCACATTGGCTTCCTCAATCAGTTGAAGCGCCAATTTCAGAGTGTCCGGCTCAGCGTCAAATCTACAGAACAGGTACAGGCCGCCATGCGGCTTGGAAAAGTGAACGCCCGGCGTTTTTGAAAAAAGGTCGCATAATAGGTTACGGTTATATGTCCAGCGCCGAAGCTGGGATTGGAATAATTCTTCGCCGTGTTTAAGAGCCACGATAGCTGCGCGCTGGGCCGAGACAGGAACACCGGATGTGGTGAATTGCAC
>JANXSV010000389.1 GCA_025356505.1 Methylovirgula sp. | reverse complement strand
TCGAAGTGCGGCCTCATATTTGCCTCAAAACACCCCCTTAAAGGCGCTTATGCGGGCTTAAACACCTGAAGTTCCAAAGGAAACCCCATGAATCCTGTTGACGTTGTCACCAGCGCCGCCCCCATAGCCACCGAGGTTTCCTTGTTTGGCATGTTCTGGTCGGCGCATCTTGTCGTCAAAATTGTCATGCTCGGACTTCTGGCCGCCTCTGTCTGGTGCTGGGCGATCATCGTCAACAAAAGCATTTTGTTTGCGCAAACCCGTAAGTCCATGGAAAGGTTCGAGGAAATTTTCTGGTCGGGCCAGTCTTTGGAAGAGCTTTACCGCGCCCTGTCCTCCCGCCCCACCACCGCCTCGGCCAGCCTGTTTGTGGCGGCCATGCGCGAATGGAAGCGCAGTTTTGAAACTGCGAGCTCCAGTTTCATGGGGCTTCAGGCCCGTATCGAAAAGGTTCTGGACGTGTCCATCCAGCGCGAAATCGAGCGACTCGAATCAAATCTGCTGGTTTTGGCCACCGTTGCCTCAACAGCGCCTTTTATCGGCCTTTTCGGCACGGTGTGGGGCATTATGACCGCGTTCCGCTCGATTGCAGCGTCCAAGAACACATCGTTGGCAGTGGTCGCGCCCGGCATTGCCGAAGCGCTTTTTGCCACGGCCATCGGCCTTTTCGCCGCCATTCCGGCTCTGATTGCCTATAATAAACTTTCCGGGAATGTCGCCAAAACCCAGGCCAGACTTGAAGTCTTTGCCGACGAGTTCTCATCAATCCTGTCCCGCCAGATCGACCAGCACTCCGCTGATCGTAAAGCCTGAGGAGCAACCCATGGGCATGTCCGGAGGCAAAGCCGCATCAGGCGGCAGACGCAGGCGGGGCGTTCCGCGCTATGCGGCTATGGCCGACATCAATATGACACCGTTTATCGATGTGATGTTGGTGCTGTTGATCATTTTCATGGTTGCCGCACCGTTGTTGGCAACCGGCGTGCCGATTGATGTGCCGCAGACCTCTGCGGGGCCGATCAATGTTGACCAGAAACCTGTCGCGGTTGCCATAGATGAGAAGGGCCAGATCACCTTGCAGGATCAGCCGGTCCAGCCCGAAGAGTTGGTCGCAAAACTCACAGCCATGGCAAAATCCGGCTTTGACGAGCGTGTTTATGTACGCGGCTCGAAGCAGGTGAACTACGGGCGTATCGCAGAAGTTATGGCCATCATCACCACGGCAGGCTTCAAAAAGGTCGCGCTTATCACCGAATCAAACCAGAAATAGGTCTGAGATTTGAAATTCGATTGGAAACAACCCGGCTATGTCACGTCAGCAATCGCCCATGTCGCGTTGCTGCTGGCGGCTTTGCTTTCTTTTTCCGATACAAAAAAGTTTGACGATGCGCAGGAGTCAATCGCTGTCGAGGTCATCAGCGAAGCGCAGTTGAATGACATTACCAAAGGCGACAAAACCGCAAAAGACATCAAGCCAAAGCCCAAGGTTGATAAGGTCGGCGAGACTGAAGTTCAAAAACCAACGCCGCCAACACCAGAGGCCAAGGTTGATGTGCCGACACCGCCGCCGCCGCTGAAGCCGCAGATTGATCCAGGTCAAGCTCCTGTGCAGCAACCCCCGTCCCAGCAAGCCCCCGTGCAGCAAGCCCCGGCTCAGGACACAAAGCCGGTGCCGACGCCGCCGGTTAAGCCTGTCGAACCGCCGAAACCCGTTGTCAAAGCTGACCCGCCCAAACCCGAGCCTGCCAAAATCGAGCCTGTTAAGCCCGCGCCGGTGCCCACTCCGGTACCAAAGCCGGTGACACGTCCAGAACCTGATGAGCCAATACCGGGCGCGGAAGTCGTGCGTCCAGCGCCGCCTAAAACGCAGGATCTCGCCAAACTTATCGAAAAGACAGCACCACCAGAGCTGCCAAAGCCTAAAGTTCGCCCGCATGACAAGGCACCTGCAGCGGATGCCCCGGACAAAAACGACCTGAAACAGCAGATCGAAGCCGCGGCGGAAAAGGCTCAGCTTGAGAAAAAGCTAACTGATGAAGCAGCTCAGGAAAAGGCGGCTCAGGACAAAGCCCGCGCTGATAAGGCTGT
>JANXSV010000366.1 GCA_025356505.1 Methylovirgula sp. | reverse complement strand
CAGTCGAACTTTTTCAGCAAATCAGAATCTTTCATCGGTCGCGCCTCTCCGGCAGTCGGGTTGGATTATCGCTATCCGTTCGTTGCCAAAACCAGCTGGGCGACGCATATTTTCGAACCGATTGCGCAGATTATTGCGCGGCCCAGCGAAAAGAGCATCCTCGCAATGCCGAATGAGGATGCGCAAAGCCTTGTATTTGACGACACCAATCTTTTCGAGTGGAACAAATTTTCCGGTTATGATCGCACGGAAGGCGGCGTCCGGCTGAACGCCGGGGTGCAATACACCATGCAGTTCAACCGCGGCGGATTTGTGAACGCTATGGTCGGACAATCTTTCCAGCTGGCTGGAAAAAATTCATTTGCAGCAGCGGATGTTACCAATACCGGGCTCGACTCAGGTCTTGACAAACGCAGCTCGGATTATGTCAGCCGGATTGCGTTCAGCCCCAGTTCCCAGGTATCTTTCATCGCCAAAGGGCGCTTTGACGAGCGGACTTTTGCCGTAAAACGCCTTGACGTTATCAGCAATTTTACCCTGGGCGGGCTCACGTCCAGCATTTCTTACGGTCGTTATGCACCTCAGCCCTTGATTGGCTTCACCAATTGGCGTGAGGGCCTGAGCGTTGCATCAAAATATCATCTGACCGATCGGTGGTGGGTTAGCGGTTCTGTGGTGTTTGACCTGGCGCGATGGAAGGTAGTGCCGAATGCGGCGCGCTTCTCCGTCGCAGCGACAGGCGCAGGCATCGGTTATTCTGACGAGTGCACGACGATGAGCTTTAATTACACAAGCGTGCTTGATCAGACATCTTCATTGGCAACCAATAAAAACGTGCGTAACCAGACCTTTATGTTTCAGTTGAACTTGCGCACTTTGGGCGATGCCGGTGCGAAGTCGACTGTTGGAACCCCTTCGCAGTAATGGCCGTACCGGGTACCACCGCGGTTGACAATCACCTGATTGAAACTTTGCCGCCACTGCGAGAGGTTGTGCAAAACTATGACCTCAATCCCAAGCGCACTCTTGGGCAGAATTTTCTCTTTGACCTCAATTTAACCCGCCGTATCGCCCGGGCTTCGGGCCCGCTTGAAGGTGTGAGCGTGGTGGAGATCGGACCTGGTCCCGGTGGACTGACCCGTGCACTGCTTCTGGAAGGTGCCAAACGCGTCATTGCGGTGGAACGGGACGAGCGTTGTTTGCCGGCGCTTGAAGACATTACGCGCGCCTCTGCAGGCAGATTTACCGCTGTGTTGGGGGATGCTCTCGAAACAGATTTGAACGCGCTGTTGGAGGGCGTCGACGGGCCTAAACGCATCTGCGCTAACCTGCCCTATAATGTCGGGACAAGCCTGCTGACAAGCTGGCTGGAAGCGCCAAACTGGCCCCCTTGGTTTGACCGGCTCACGTTGATGTTTCAGCGTGAAGTGGCAGAACGGATCGTCGCCACACCTGCGCAAAGAGCAGACTATGGACGGCTCGCTGTTTTATGCAATTGGCGCTGTGAAACGAAGATTTTGTTCGATGTTCCGCCCACTGCATTCACGCCGCCGCCAAAAATTATGTCCTCTGTCGTTCAGTTAGTCCCTCGCCTTACGCCATTACCGTGTATCGGCCGCCATCTTAGCCAGGTCACGCAGTCGGCTTTCGGGCAAAGGCGCAAGATGTTGCGGCAGAGTCTCAAATCTCTGGGCGTAGACACACTTCAACTGCTAGCTATGGCGGAAATAGCGCCGGAAAAGCGCGCGGAGGAGATTGACGTTGCCGGGTTCGTGCGATTGACCAACGTATTTACAACTCTGTTGCAGGCCAAAATGAATGTCGTCCCCTGAATTAGATACTCATCCGCTGCTAGCCCTTCTCGAACGCATTGCATCCGCTCTCGAAAGCGGTGTGGTCAAAGGCTCCGTCCCGGCGGATTTCTCGGCTGCTGACGCGTTTGTCTGGCAATCAAATCCAAACGGGCTGGCTCCCGTGCCACATGTCAACCGTGTTGAACTCGATCTGCTTCAGGGTATAGATCGCGTCCGAGATTTGTTGATGGATAACACCGAGCGTTTTGCGAAAGGCTTTCCCGCGAACAATGCTTTGCTCTGGGGTTCGCGCGGGATGGGTAAATCTTCGCTCGTTAAGGCCGCCCATGCGGCGATCAACGATAAAATC
>JANXSV010000319.1 GCA_025356505.1 Methylovirgula sp. | reverse complement strand
GATCAAAGCGGCGGGCGACATCGGCTCGACGATTTTTCACCCCGTCGGCACTGCTAAAATGGGGCGCGCTGACGATGTTATGGCCGTTGTCGACGAGCGGCTACGGGTAAATGGTTTGCGCGGGTTGCGCATTGTCGATGCCTCGATCATGCCGCACATTGTTTCAGGAAACACCAATGCACCGAGCATTATGATCGGCGAAAAAGGTGCGCAAATGATTCTGGAGGATGCAAAAGCCTAAATGTCGCTGCTTTCGCAAGATGGCCGCCAATCGGAAACCGCACTGAAAATAGCGCGCGGCACGATGCGGCTTTTGCGCAGCCTCCGCTATGCCAGCCTATCCGAGGTTAGCGTTAAAAATGGCCGGCGCGCAGACATCATGGCTATGGGCGAAGATGGCACCATTGTCATCGTCGAGATCAAAAGCTCGCTGACAGATTTTCGCGTCGACCAAAAATGGCCTGACTACCGCGCAGCTTGCGACAGGCTCTATTTTGCAATTTTCGATCCTGCCCTCGAGGTGATCATGCCGGAGGATGCCGGACTGATCCTCGCAGATGCCTATGGTGGCCATATATTACGGGAGGCCCCTGAGCACCGCGTTTCTCCAGCCACACGCAAAGCCATGACCATCCGCTTCGCCCGTACGGGGGCCGCGAGGCTCCACCGCATGGACGATCCGGAGGGATGGCTGGTGTAAGCCTTCCGTCCGCCCGGCTTGCCTATTTTTCGCGCCGGTCGCGCTTGGCTAATGTGCGAAGACGCAGAGCGTTCAACTTTATGAAGCCTGCCGCATCATGGTGGTCATAAGCGACCACACCTTCTTCGAAAGTGACCAAATCCTGATCATAGAGCGAATAGGGCGACGTCCGGCCGATAACCCAGGCGCTACCCTTGAACAGCTTCATGGTAACTTGACCGGTGACCAGATTTTGCGAAAGATCTATGGCCGCCTGCAACATTTCGCGCTCTGGGGCAAACCAGAAACCGTTGTAAATCAGCTCCGCATATTTGGGCATCAGTTCGTCTTTGAGGTGCATCGCCCCGCGATCAAGGGTTAAGGACTCGATACCGCGATGTGCGGTGAGCAGGATGGTCCCGCCGGGCGTTTCATACATGCCGCGTGATTTCATGCCGACAAAGCGGTTTTCTACAAGGTCCAAACGACCAATCCCGTGATCATGGCCGAGCTTGTTCAGCGCCGCCAGCAGAGTTGCGGGGGACATTTTCACCCCGTCAATGGCCGTCGGGTCCCCTTTTTCAAAGTCGATGGTGATGGTTTGCGGGGTGTTTGGAGCCTCTTCCGGGGAGAGCGTGCGCGAATAGACATAATCGGGCACTTCATTGGCCGGATCTTCCAGCACTTTACCTTCGGAGGAAACATGCAGCAGATTTGCGTCGGTCGAGAATGGCGCTTCGCCGCGTTTGTCTTTGGCGATCGGTATCTGATTGGCCTCGGCAAATGCAATTAGAGCCTCGCGTGAGCGCATATCCCATTCGCGCCACGGCGCAATCACCTTGATGTCAGGCTCGAGCGCATAATAGCCAAGTTCAAACCGGACTTGGTCATTCCCCTTGCCTGTCGCGCCGTGGCACACAGCGTCAGCACCAACTTTACGGGCAATTTCAATTTGCTTTTTGGCAATGAGAGGCCGCGCGATCGACGTTCCCAGCAGATATTGCCCCTCATAAAGCGTGTTGGCGCGGAACATCGGGAATACGTAATCGCGGACAAATTCTTCGCGCACGTCTTCAATGAAAATATGTTCCGGCTTGATCCCCATCAGCAGCGCCTTTTGACGTGCAGGCTCAAGTTCTTCGCCCTGGCCAAGATCAGCCGTGAAGGTCACCACTTCGCAGCCATAGGTGGTTTGCAGCCACTTGAGGATGATGGAGGTATCAAGCCCGCCCGAATAGGCTAGAACAACGCGCTTGATGCCTTTTTGGGGTGCCGACATGTTTTACTCTCGCTCGGTTGAAATTTGGCGCGACTATAGCCGCCAAGGGTTTGAAGGCAAGCGTGAATCAGGCACTTAAAGCGCTTAAACCGGACGTTGATCCGCACCGAATATCCAGCGGTACAGGCCAAAAATCAACATTAGCGTAATCAGTGCGGCAAAGATCACGTCGGATAAAAAGTGGCCGCCAAAGGCCATGCGGAGCAGGCTGGTTGCCGCCCCGAACACGACGGCGCCAGCGACTGCGGGAACCTTCCATTGTGCCGGAACCATCATGGCGGGAGCTACCATCCAGAATGCTTCTGAAGCCTCACCCGATGGAAAACCGCAGTTTTTGGGGCATTCGCCGTCAAAGCGATAAAACGGCCTGAACTCCCACTTGCCGCCGAACTGCGTGATTTGAACCGGCCTCGGGCGGTGCAGATGGTCTTTCATGCCGAGGTTCACCACGATCAAGGGCCCGGCTAGCATGGCCAACGTTACGAATGCCACCGCCTTGGCACTTGGCGCATGGGGCACGTTCCATCCAAAGCGCTTCAAACTATAAGCGATTATCATTCCGGCCAGGATGATGAAGGGCGTGACATTGCCGACGCTGCGGCCAAAGCGACCCCAATCGGTTATGCCGGAAAATCCGCCTTCCGGCGTGTAGAATATCGAGGCAACAGTGAGATCAAGCTGCGGAAAAGCGGAAAAGATCACTACGCTCAGCAGCGTGAGGGCGACGGTGAGATACACATATTTCGTCATTGTGCGATATTTGTCCTACGGCGGCGAGGCTGGCTTTGCCATAAAACGTTTCGTCGCACAATAATAGGTGACAGCCGGAGAAATACACTACCAAGCGGGGGGAAGTCGCGGCATACTTAGACTTTTTGAAAGCATGACTCATGCCTCATTCCCTTATAAACAGACTTGATTTCTGGTTTGATTTCGCCAGCACCTATTCCTATCCGGCGGCAATGCGCATTGCGCAGATGGCGCAGGAGCGGGATGTGGCCATCCGATATCGGCCTTTTCTGCTTGGTCCCATTTTCGCCGATCAGGGATGGCGCAACTCCCCGTTCAATATCTTCCCGAACAAGGGCAAGTATATGTGGCGCGACATGGCACGGATCTGCGCCACACATGATCTGGCATTTTCGAAGCCCGATCCATTTCCGCAGAACTCATTGCTTGCTTCAAGAGTCACGCTGGCATTAAGCGAAGAGCTACGGCCCGAATTTGTCCGCGCGGTTTATGCTGCCGAGTTTGGAGCAGGCAAGGCCATCGCTGAGCGCTCGATACTGGCTGAAATCCTGAGCGGTCTGGGGCAAAACGCTTCCGCCGTGCTTGAAAAAGCCGGGCAAGATGGGGTTAAGGTCAAGCTTAAGTCCGAATCCGAAGAAGCCAGACGGTTGGGCCTGTTTGGATCTCCCAGTTTCGTCACCGAAGACGGGGAATTGTTCTGGGGGCACGACAGGCTTCACGCTGCGCTGGACTGGGCAAGCGGAGCAAGTACACCTGGAAAGGTTCCATGAGGCTATCCCCTGAAGAGACCGAACGATATGCGCGTCATATCGTGCTTGCGGGCGTTGGCGGGCCCGGGCAGCAGCGGCTCAAGGGTGCGCGTGTGCTTGTGATCGGCGCGGGGGGCCTCGGCAGCCCGCTCATTTTGTATTTGGCGGCTGCCGGTGTCGGAACCATTGGCGTGGCTGATGACGACACCGTATCGCTGTCGAACCTGCAACGTCAGGTCATCCACGGCACGGGTGATATCGGCTCGGCCAAGACCAAGAGCGCGGCGGCAGCGGTGTCACGGATAAATCCACATGTGCAGTTCGAAGCATTGCCGCGTATGAGCGTGGATAATGCACGGCAAATGATCCGACGGTTTGATGTGATCGCCGACGGATCGGATAATTTTGATACACGTTATGCCGCGTCGGATGCGTGCTTTTATGAAGCGAGACCGCTCATCACTGCAGCGGTTGGGCCCTACGACGCATCGATTACCACTTTAAAGCCATATGAGAACGGAAATCCAAGCTATCGCTGCCTGTTTCCCGATCCCCCACCGGCGGGCATGGTGCCGAGCTGTGTCGAGGCCGGTGTCCTTGGCGCGCTCACTGGTATGGTTGGCTCGATGATGGCTATGGAAGTTATCCGGGAGGTGTTGGGAGGCTTTAAACCCGGCGACACAGGACTGGTGGGCAAGCTGGTTTTGATCGACGCTCTGACAGTGCGGTTTGAAACTTTGAATTACGAGCGTGACCCGGATAACCGGCTGTTCAGCCGGGAAAGCCAGCCCCTCGTTTCGGGCAATCCGTAACGTAACCGGCCTTTGACGCCGCCATGCAGCAAAGCTCACCCGTCCACGGCCTCTCCCAAAGCTTCCCGGCGGCTGCGTTCCAGTTCGGCAGCGTAGCGGCGTAACATATAGGCTTCGGACAGCAGTCCGATGACTTTTGGCTGATCCTGCGATTCTACCACTGCCAACAAATCTGTATTCGCAACATCGAAAGCGTCCGCCGCTTCACGCGCTGTCATTTTGGGCAACAGTTTCTGGTTGGCCAGCGTCGTTAGATCATCCACGACGAGTACATCACTCAATTCATCAAGTTCCGAGCCATGGGCGCGCGCCACATCGATAAGGCCCGCATAGGTCTGGTCCTCATCAAGCGCGACGACCTGGCGGAAGGAGCCGAGAGGAAATGCCATGCGGAAGTCACCGAGCCGCATGGCGCGCGCGGCCATGGGTACATCCCGCCACATCAGCGTATCAACGGTGAGAGATCGTATCCAGCCGATGTCCTGAGCACTGCGGATACTTTCGCCGCGCAGATGAAACCGCCAAGTGGCGAAGGAATAACCGAAAAACTCCCGCGTCGTCAGCGATGCAACTAGCACGCTCAGCATAACGACGCCGGTGAGGCTCAATACGCCCGTAACCTCCAGCGCTAGAACGATCATGGTCAACGGCGCGCCAATGACAGCCGCGGCCAAACTTGCCATGCCGGTTACGATGAACAGCGACATGGCTTCATCCGGCATATAGCCGATGGATGCCAAACCGATGGCAAATAATTTTCCCAACAGGCCGCCAATGAAAAGGGACGCAAAAAACAAACCGCCACGAAAGCCGGTGCCGATACACACCGCCGAGGCAAAGCATTTGAGGACGAGAATTGTGCCAAGAACGAGCGCAGTCTGCGGAATATCACGCAGCAGGTGCAATGCACCGTGGCCGGCGGAGAGTACTTGCGTAGAATAGAGGCCAAAGCTGCCCACAGCGCAGCCACCAAGGATAGGGCGAGCCAACGGCGGCAACCACCGTTGGCGCACACTTTGCTCTACGAATGTCACCAAGCGCATGAGCACGATGCCAACCAGAGCGCTGAGCGCGCCAAGCACTACTGCCAGCGGATAATTGGAAAAGCCGATGTTTTGAATGGAGACTGCAACCACGAAAGGCGGATGACTGAGCCCCTTGGCCACCATATCGCCCATAAACGCGGCAACTGCGACCGGTGCCAGAGCCGGAATTGTGTAAACACCGATGACGAGCTCAAACGCATAGGCCGCACCGGCAAGCGGCGCATCGAAGGCGGCAGCTATAGCGCCTGCCGCTCCGCACCCAACCAAGATGCGCAGGTCGCTGCGGCGCATTTCAAAATAACGCCCGATGTTGGAGGCAAAGCCTGCGCCGATCTGCGTGTAGCCAGCTTCAAGGCCGACTGAGGCACCGCAGCCATTGGAGATGAGATTTTGTCCGGCTACGGCAAGGCTGTCGCGCACGGACATGCGGCCGCCATGGAGCGCGTTGGCTTCGATCGGATCAACCGGCAGCCGCGGGCGCCATTTTGATTGCAACAACAAACTAAGTCCGAAGACGATACCGCCAAGGGCCGGCCCGAGAAAGGTGCGCAGCGGCGTTATGGCCTGCGTGCCGCTGATACCGGTGTTTGAGCTGACCAAAAATATGACATGATGCGCGAAAAGCACAATCTGAGACATGACGCTGACGCAGAGCCCGGCGATGCCTCCGGCTACCATAGCGATCAAGGTAATACGAAATTCGCTGCGCTTGAAGCGGGCGGGAATCCCTGCGCGAAAGGCTCCCAACCACTTGGCAGGGGCAATCACATATGGGCGGGCCGGATTTTCGAGATCCTGCCGCGCTTTTTCAGACCAGATTTTCTTAAAACCGGAAATCGATACCATAGTGCCACTATGGCCTGAAATTATCTATGAAGTGAAGCCGCTATTCGACGCCGCCTAAGCCGCGTGCGACGCCTGAACCTGCGTCAGCAGTAAAAACAGCCCGTCGGCATCGCGGGTGGCGCGCAAACGTGTCGTTATTACAGGATCACGCAGGATGCGGGCGATGCGCGCCAAAGCCTTGAGATGGTCAGCTCCGGCATGTTCGGGCGCCAACAGCAAAAACACCAGATCGACCGGAGCGCCATCGAGCGCGTCGAAATCGATCGGCTTTTCGAGGCGGGCAAAGACACCGGTGATGCGATTGCACTTTGCCAGCTTTCCATGGGGGATGGCGATGCCATTTCCTATTCCGGTTGACCCGAGGCGCTCTCTTTGCAGCAGCGAGTCAAAAATTTCACGCGCGGCAAGGCCGGTGACTTCTGCTGCGCGATCACTGATGTCTTGCAACGCCTGCTTTTTATTGGCCGCTTTTAACGAAGGCAGAATCGCTTCCCGCGAAATCAAGTCATTCAGGGACATCGGGTTCTCTAAGCTCTCAGGCCGAATTGGCCGACCACTTCGTAATGCTTAATTTTTAAAAAGCAAGAAACATGCCGCAGTTGCGGCAGGTCTCACACAGCTATTTAAACCGAGGTCGGCGGATCTATCCACCCGATGTTATTGTCGCGCCGACGATAGACAACGTTCACCCGGCCATTTCCGGCATGCCGGAAAACAACCACTGGCGCACCTGACAAGTCCAGCTCCAAGACCGCCGCCGAGACCGATAGTTCTTTAAGTTGCCGCGTGCTTTCGGCGATAATCACCGGATTAAACTCCGCGATTTCCTCATGTTCCTCGGACGGTGCCTCGATGACGTAAGCAGCCATCATAGCCGAAGCTGCAACAGCTCCGGTGGGATGATGATGTTCACGAAGCCGCTGTTTATAACGGCGCAGACGCTTTTCGATGCGCTCGGCAGCCTTGTCGAAACTGGCATACACCTCATGCGCGACGCTATCGGCTTGCAGGGTCATTCCGGACGCAAGGTGAAGCGTACAATCAGCCCGGAAGCCAGATCCTTCTGGCGCGAGCGTGACATGACCGCCTATTTTGCCTTCAAAATGTTTGGCTGTTATGGCCGCTATGCGGTCCTGAACGTGTTGGCGCAAAGCATCGCCAATGTCCATATTCTTTCCTGAAACGCGCAAAATCATGAGAGGCGCGATCCTTTCTGTGCTTGAGTCTGCCAAAAGGCGTGGCCTACGACGAGCTCGGTGCCTTTCGACCAGCTCTACTGGCTTAGGCGCGGAAGTGATTCAAGTCAACGTGCTGCTGATGAACGTGCTGCTGATTTCCTGCACATCAAAATGTTAGTTGCGCTTTGCGGCAGAGCCGGGACGCAACAATTTCTGGGCAGCTATTTCTGGGCGGAAATTTTCTCGCGTCTGCGTTCGACAGAAGAGCCGAGTTTTAGGCTTTCACGATATTTTGCCACGGTGCGGCGGGCGATATCGATGTTCTGATCGCGCAGGCGCTGCACGAGCGTATCATCAGAAAGCACGTTTCCGGGGTCTTCGGCATCAATCAGCTGCTTGATTTTGAAGCGCACCGCCTGGGATGAATGGCCCTCGGCGCCATTCTGGGCATTTATGGATGCGGTGAAGAAATATTTCATCTCGAACAATCCGCGTGCGCAAGACAGATATTTGTTCGAGGTGACGCGGGACACTGTGGATTCGTGCATGGAAATCGCGTCCGCAACCGTTTTCAGATTGAGCGGACGTAAATGCTCGACGCCATGCGCGAAAAAACCATCCTGATGGCGCGCTATTTCCGCCGCAACTTTTAAAATGGTTCTGGCGCGCTGTTCCAGACTTTTGGTTAGCCAATTGGCATTTTGCAGGCAGTTGGAAATAAAAATTTTGTCGTCCGCAGCCGGTTTATGCCGCGTGATACGCGCGTAATAACTTGAATTGACCAACACGCGCGGCAAAGCTTCCGCATTCAGTTCTACCTGCCAAGACCCATCTGGCGCGGCGCGAACGTAAACGTCTGGAATGGCCACTTCGACGGGTGCGGCACCGTAAGCCCGCCCGGGCTTTGGCTCAAGTTCACGGATTTCGCGGACCATATCCACAATATCGTCGTGCGAAACGCCGCAGATTTTGCGTAGCGCCGTAAAATCTTTTCTGGCGAGAAGGTCAAGGTTTTCCAACAGTTTTGCCATCGCCGGGTCGAACCGGTTGATGTCTTGCAGTTGAAGCGCCAGACATTCAGCCAAATCCCTGGCACCTATGCCGGTTGGCTCATAGCTCTGGACAGTGCGCAGGGCGCGCAAAACCTTTTCCGTCGAGGTTCCCAGCCTTGCGGCGAGAGTTTCAGGCGTGCTGCGCCAATATCCGGCCTCATCCAGTTCATCAATAATCTGCTCGATCAGAAAGCGCGCCTCGACATTGCGCTCGAGTATCTGCGCATTTAAATGATCCCGCAGATTCACTTCCGCTGTGAGGTAAGCTTCGATGTCCGGAGCTTCCGCGCCGCTACCACCGCCGCCGCCCGGCCCTACCCCGGACCATGCGTTGGTTGACAATTCTGCCAGCGCCGCCGGAGCGTGCGTTGCCGGTTCACGATCAAAGCTGCTTGACATGTCTGTGCCAAATTCGCGCTCAACCGCCTCCAGGCTCTGGCCAAGCGTGTCGCGGCTCCAGTCGCCCTCTTGCGGTGTGGCACTTGCCGCCGGCGCTTCTACTAGAGGGCTGCTGCGCTCGCTGTCATCAGCACGCTGGAGCAGTGGGTTGCGTTCCAGTTCATCTTCGACAAAGGCCGAAAGCTCCTGCGACGAATATTGCAACAGTTTGATTGCCTGTAGCAATTGCGGCGTCATGACCAGGGACTGACCCTGCCGCATCACCAATTTTGCTGAAAGACCCATCTAGAACTCGAAACTTACGAAACTCATAGACGGGTTATAGCACGATTGTTAGGCAATGCGACAGTCTGGTATGATTTTTGCTTGGGTAAATTAAACGCAGTTAACGCTTGTCACAGGCGGAAGTCTTCACCCAGATAGAGCCTGCGCACATCGGCATTATTGATGATTTCTTCCGGATTTCCCTCAGTCAGCACGTGTCCTGAGCTGATAATATAACCGCGATCAATCAGCCCGAGAGTTTCGCGCACATTGTGGTCGGTTATAAGAACCCCAATGCCGCGCGCGGTAAGCTGCCGCACCAACGAGCGGATATCGCCCACCGCAATCGGGTCAATCCCAGCGAAAGGCTCATCAAGCAAAACAAAGCTTGGATGTCCGGCGAGAGCACGGGCGATCTCACACCGCCGACGTTCACCGCCCGAAAGCGCAATCGAGGGCGCTTTGCGCAGTCGCTTGATTTCAAACTCGTCTAACAACGACTCTAGTTCCGCGGCGCGCTGATGTTTGTCAGGCTGAGTTATTTCGAGGATGGCTTTGATATTGTCTTCGACGCTCAATCCGCGAAAAATAGAGGCTTCTTGCGGCAAATAGCCGACGCCAAGGCGCGCCCGTTGATACATCGGCATGCGGGTGACATCATGGCCGTCGAGCTCAATCGTGCCTTTGTCAGGTTGAACCAGACCGGTGATCATATAAAAACATGTTGTTTTGCCGGCACCGTTTGGCCCGAGCAGGCCAACGGTCTCGCCACGCCGCAAATACAAGCTCACATCTTTGACGACCTGGCGCGCGCCGTAAGACTTGCCAATATTGTGGACACCGAGGGTTCCGCTGCCAAAGTTTGGCCGTTCAGAGCCGTGCGACGGGGCATGCTGGAACGCAGCATCTTCAATGTGCTCAAGCTCTGTTGCCTCGGGCTTACCGCGCAACCGGTTCCAAAAGCCGCCAAACCAACTGGCGCGAAGACCTGCGCTTGGTGGAGCGCGGAAGGCAGCTGTCATGTGTTGTTCCGGACTCTAGTTTTTCGGCGCTTGCGGATTGGCTTGCCCCGGCACAAAAATGCCCTTCACGCGCGCGCCAGTAATCACCGCCTGCCCCGAAGTAAGATTATATGTGAGCTTGTCGCCACTTTGCACATTTTTACCCTGTGTCAGCACGACATGGCCGGTGAGGACAAATGTGTTGGACGCTTTTTCGTAAACGCCTTGGTCACCAGTGCCGATCTGATCTTTGGACGCGATGGTCACAGGACCGCCAAGTTCGATCCGGCGGATCTGGCCATTGTCTGTGGGGGCAACAGGCGCGGCGTTTGCGTCAGTGTTTCCGGACCTGTCTAGGAAAATGGTCATCAGACTGGACCGTACGGTGCTATCGCCCTGCTTGGCGACGACATTGCCTGAATAAATCGCCTTCTGCTCTTTATCGAGATAGTCCAGCTTGTTGGCTTCGATCGAAATCGGCTCCTTGGAGTTACCGCCGGGCAAAACCGACGGGCCGGCCATGGCCTGCGCAGTCGCCATATTCAGCGCCAATAGCGAACCAAGCAGCATAGAGCCCGTCCCAAGCCAGCCAGATGTGCGCAAAACTATCATTTCACAGGATCCTTCGACGCCGGTTCGGCTGGATTTTCTACTTTACTCGTATCAGTTGAGAAGGTGCTTTGTACATGGCCTTCAAAGACAATGACCTTGCCATTATCAGTCAAATGCATGGAATCTGCCAAGACCGATCCGGTTTTCATTTGCATGCTTACGGTATCGTTAGACACCATGGAATTCTGCCCAAAATCAACGAAAGCCTCTTTCATACGCAGATCATAACCAGAATCACTGTGCATCAAAACGTCCTTGCGCATCAGGATGGTATTTTTTGCGGTGTCATATGTGGCTGAAGAGGCACTGACGCGAGCCTTGGCGCCATCGGGAGTGCTCATCGTGCCCTGCATGTCGGTAAGTTCGATGATATTCTGTTTTTTCAAATCTTGCTGGGCCGATTTCGCCCAGACGAGATAAGGCCGTCCATCTTTGTGAAAGCCGGACAGCTTGGGTTGTTCCATGGTGATTTTGGTGCCATCCAGACCATAACCGTCGACACTCAGACCCTTGGGAATTTTGCGAAACGGATCGAAAAGGCCGATAAACAGCAACATGCCAACAGCCGCAATCGCTGCAAGTGGAATGGCTATTTTCAGGAAACGGACGCGGGCGGAATGGGCGTAAGCCTGGGCAAAAGCTTTGCTATCTCGCGATGCTGGACTTTGAACTTGCCTCAACCGCAATGCCTCGACTGCACTCATATCACCCTGTAC
>JANXSV010000305.1 GCA_025356505.1 Methylovirgula sp. | reverse complement strand
GGTGCATCCTTCGGAAGCGCCTTCTTGACGGCATCACGCAGATAGATCCAGCCGCCAGCAAAACCCGGCACTGCACCCTCCACCAAAACCAGACCACGCTCGACATCCAGCTGAACAACACGCAGGTTCTGCGTGGTGACGCGGTCTGTACCCATGTGGCCAGCCATTTTCTTGTTCTTGTAAGTCTTACCAGGATCCTGACGACCGCCGGTGCCACCGATAGAACGATGCGATACGGACACACCATGCGTGGCACGCAGACCGCGGAAGTTCCAGCGCTTCATACCGCCGGCAAAACCTTTACCGATCGAAGTGCCGCTGACATCAACGAATTGACCAACGACGAAATGATCCGCAGTGATTTCAGCCCCGACGGGGAGCAACTTGTCAGCAGGAACGCGGAATTCCGCAACCTGCATCTTAGGCTCCACATTGGCGATAGCGAAATGGCCACGCTCAGCGCGCGACACATTGTTGACCTTGGCCTTGCCAATGCCGAGCTGAACTGCCGTATAGCCGTTCTTGTCTTGCGTCCGTTGCGCAATGACTTGACAGCCATCGAGCCTCAGAACAGTCACAGGGACGTGCTCACCGGCGTCTGTAAAGACGCGGGTCATACCGACCTTCTGTGCGATAACACCTGACCGCATGGTTATATTTCCTTCAAGGCACATTCGTTAAGAGGTGCCACCACAAAAACTCTAGAGCTTGATTTCCACATCAACGCCGGCGGCAAGGTCAAGCTTCATCAAAGCATCAACTGTTTGCGGAGTCGGGTCGACAATGTCGAGAACGCGCTTGTGAGTACGAATTTCAAATTGTTCGCGCGACTTTTTATCGACGTGTGGCGAACGGTTCACAGTAAACTTTTCAATCTTGGTCGGCAGCGGGATGGGACCACGCACCTGCGCACCCGTGCGCTTTGCCGTGGACACAATTTCCTTCGTCGACGCATCAAGGATACGATGATCAAAAGCCTTGAGGCGTATGCGAATATTTTGAGCGTTCATTTTAACATCCCTCGATTGGTAGGCGGGGCGATAACCCCGCCCCTACAATCAGCCTCAATTACTCGATGATCGATGCAACAACGCCTGCACCAACAGTGCGACCGCCTTCACGGATAGCGAAGCGGAGCTTCTCTTCCATGGCGATTGGCGAAATCAAAGCAACGTCCATTGAAATGTTGTCGCCAGGCATCACCATCTCGGTGCCTTCCGGCAAGGTGCAAATACCAGTCACGTCGGTTGTACGGAAGTAAAACTGCGGACGGTAGTTGGTGAAGAACGGGGTATGACGACCGCCCTCTTCCTTGGTCAGAATATAGGCCTCTGCCTTGAACTTTGTGTGCGGCTTGACGGAAGCTGGCTTACACAGCACCTGGCCGCGCTCAACATCTTCACGCTTGGTACCGCGCAACAGTGCGCCGATATTGTCGCCAGCCTGCCCGGAGTCGAGCAACTTGCGGAACATTTCAACGCCGGTGACAGTTGTCTTGACGGTTGGCTTCAGACCAACGATCTCGATTTCTTCGCCAACCTTGACAATACCACGCTCAACACGGCCGGTCACAACAGTACCACGACCGGAGATCGAGAACACATCTTCAACCGGCATCAAGAAAGGCAGGTCAAGCGGACGGGTCGGCTGCGGAATATAAGCATCAACAGTCTTCATCAGTTCGACGATCGAATCGTGGCCGATTTTCTTGTCGCCATCATCAAGCGCAACCTTGGCAGAACCCTTGGTGATCGGAATATCGTCGCCCGGGAAGTCATACTTCGACAGCAATTCACGGATTTCCATTTCAACGAGGTCGATCAGCTCGGCGTCGTCAACAAGGTCAACCTTGTTCATGTAAACAACCAGCGATGGCACGCCAACCTGACGCGCAAGCAGGATGTGCTCGCGGGTCTGCGGCATTGGGCCGTCAGAAGCCGAAACAACCAGAATTGCACCGTCCATCTGGGCTGCGCCGGTGATCATGTTCTTGACATAATCGGCGTGGCCCGGGCAGTCGACGTGCGCGTAGTGGCGGTTGGCAGTCTCATATTCAACGTGAGCCGTCGAGATTGTGATGCCGCGTGCCTTCTCTTCCGGAGCCTTGTCAATCTGGTCGTAGGCTGTGTACTTAGCGCCGCCGGTCTCCGCCAGAACCTTGGTGATTGCTGCAGTCAGCGAGGTCTTGCCGTGATCGACGTGACCAATGGTGCCGATGTTGCAATGTGGTTTATTGCGTTCAAATTTCTCTTTACCCATGACAGGCTCCTCTTAAACCGAAGGTTTCAAACCTAAATTTCAATTACGCCAGATTAAGCCGAATATTTCGCCTTGACCTTTTCCGCTTCCGCGTTTGGCACTTGCTCATAATGATCGAACTGCATCGTGTAGTTCGCACGGCCCTGAGAGAAAGACCGCAGCGTGTTCACATACTGGAACATGTTGGCAAGTGGCACCATCGCGTTGATGACAACCGCATTGCCGCGCATATCCTGGCCCTGAACCTGACCACGACGCCCCAGAAGATCGCCCATCACCGAACCGGTGTAGTCTTCCGGAGTAACAACTTCCACTTTCATAATCGGCTCAAGCAGGACGGAACCGCCCTTCTGGAGGGCCTCACGGAAAGCAGCACGTGAAGCAATTTCGAACGCCAGTACGGAGGAGTCCACATCATGGAACGCGCCGTCTGTGAGCGTGGCCTTGACGTCAACGACCGGGAAGCCGGCAAGAATACCTGCGCCCATGACGCTGTTGATGCCCTTTTCAACGCCGGGGATATATTCCTTTGGAACAGCACCACCGATGATCTTTGACTCAAACAAATTGCCCTTACCGGCCTCGTTTGGCTCAAATGTGATCTTAACGCGCGCAAACTGACCAGTACCGCCAGTCTGCTTCTTGTGCGTGTAATCAATGTCAACCTTACGGGTGAGCTTTTCACGATACGCAACCTGAGGCGCGCCGATATTTGCATCAACCTTGTAGGTACGGCGCAAAATGTCGATCTTGATGTCAAGATGCAACTCGCCCATGCCCTTCATGATGGTCTGACCGGATTCCGTATCTGTCGAAACGCGGAAAGACGGATCTTCGGCAACCAGCTTGGCGAGCGCAATGCCCAACTTTTCCTGGTCGGCCTTCGACTTCGGCTCAACAGCGATTTCGATAACAGGCTCAGGAAAGTTCATCTTTTCTAGGATGACCGGCTTGTTCATGTCGCAGAGTGTGTCGCCTGTACGGGTTTCTTTCAAACCAGCCAGTGCAACAATGTCACCCGCATAGGCTTCCTTGATGTCTTCGCGGTTGTTGGCATGCATCAAAAGCATGCGGCCAACGCGCTCTTTCTTGTCCTTGGTCGAATTAAGCACAGTTGTGCCTGATTCAATCTTGCCCGAATAAACGCGGCAGAAAGTGATGGTGCCAACGAAAGGATCGTCCATGATCTTGAAACCGAGCATGGAAAAGGGCTCGTCATCGCTTGGGTAACGAACGATTTCTTTTTCGGTATCGAAGTCGACGCCCTTGATCGCGCCGCGATCGACTGGCGATGGCAGATACTCAACCACTGCATCAAGCAAAGGCTGCACACCTTTGTTCTTAAAAGCAGAACCACACAAAACGGGCACGAATACACGGCCTTGAACGGCAGCGCGGATAAGGCGGTGCAAAGTTGCATCGTCTGGCTCGGTACCGTCGAGGTAAGCGCCCATGACTTCATCGTCGAGCTCTACCGCTGCGTCGATCAAAAGCGTGCGATATTCAATCGCCTTGTCCTTCAGATCAGCGGGAATTTCTTCGTCGTGATAGTTTGCGCCAAGTGCTTCGTTTTCCCAGACAACAGCCTTCATGCGCACCAAATCGATGATGCCTTTGAAATCGTTCTCAGAACCGATTGGAAGCTGGATGCACACGGCACGACCGCCAACCTTGGTCTTGATATCGGCAACGCATTTGTAAAAGTCAGCGCCAATCTTGTCCATCTTGTTGACGAACACAACGCGCGGCACATTATACTTGTCGGCCTGACGCCAAACAGTTTCAGTCTGAGGCTCAACGCCTTGGTTGCCGTCGAGCACGCAGACAGCGCC
>JANXSV010000279.1 GCA_025356505.1 Methylovirgula sp. | reverse complement strand
GGGCAAAGTTGCAGCCGTTAAAGCGAGCGTTGCAGCACCATGACCAGGTTCGGCAGTTTCAAGGTCATGTTGGAGCCGTCGACGTCCCATAGTGGCGAAGAATGCAAAAACGCCGTGTAAAGCTTTTCAATCTGCATCGCTTCTTTGTCACAAGCTTTGCGTGTCAGCGCGATTGGCCCCACCGCGAGGCGCTGGCCTGCCGAAGGATAGATGGTTGCGGACCAGTTGTTGCAGCCGGCACTCCCCGTCGCACGGAACGATTCATCCAGCGAGAATGTCACCAGCAAGCTGGAAGCAATCGGCTTGCCATTGATGGTTTTTAGCTCGAAGCTGGCCTTGGTTGGAAATTTCTTGTCTGGCTGAGGTGCCTCTTCCTGTTTGGCGTCGGCGGCTGGTTTTTTCGGTTTTACCGGCGCGGCCTGAGCCTGAGTGGCGCAAAAAACGGCCAATACGGCGGCAGAACATGCAACGCTGCGAATGGTCTTTGCCAGAAATGTTTTGCTCATCGAACTTTCCTCGTTTTTCAATATGAACCATTACTCAATGGCAAACTCAAGGCTGCTTACGCCAATCTCGCGGCCAGTCGCTCGTAGAGCGGATTTTTCGCATTATAAATGTAATCAAGCCTCTGGACGCTCACATGCTCAGCGCCATTGCCTACGAGCCAGTCCGCCAGCGCCGCCACGCTGTCCTGCGGGCACAGGACTTTCAAAGGTTCGACAAGCCCCGCGGCACCAAAAGGAGCCGTCGCGTTAAAGCGCTGCAAAGCTTCCGCCAATCCGGGCGGAAGTTGCGCCAGAGATGCCGTTACCTGGCGGCTCAATCGGGCCTCTTCTTCCGCTTGGATCTGGTTTAACAATGTTCTCGCCGCTTGTTTATGCGGCTGTGTCCATGGCGCGCGAAGCGAGGCCACCAAATTTGCCTCTGAGCGCAACATGACGCCGTCATCGAGAATTTTCAACGCATTGGCGGCCAAGGTCGCGCCTGTCGTGGTGATATCGACAATCAATTCGGCGCTGCCTGACGCTGGTGCGCCCTCTGTCGCGCCGAGGCTCTCAACGATCCGATAATCACTGACACCATGCGCAGCAAAATAGGCCCGCGTCAGGTTGACATATTTGGTCGCCACTCGCATGGGCTGTCCGCGCTTTGACCGGAAGGCCGCTGCAACATCTTCCAAGTCTGCCATTGTGCGCACATCAATCCACGCTTGTGGCACGGCGACAACCACATTTGCCTGTCCAAACCCGAGTGGAGTCAACAGGGTGACACGATTATCCGCATCGAGGAGCGTCTCGCGTACAAGATCTTCCCCGGTGATGCCCATATGGACGGTTCCGGCGGCGAGTTGCGATACAATTTCCGAAGCGGACAAAAATGCCACCTCAACATTGTCCATGCCCTTGAGGGTGCCGCGATAATCGCGCACGCCCCGGCCCTGAGCCATTTGAAAGCCGGCCCGCGCGAAAAAGGCAGCTGCATTTTCCTGCAACCGGCCCTTTGAAGGCACCGCAAGAATGAAGGGCATAGGAGCAGCAGGCGAAAGCATCTGTTCGCTCATGACATCGCTCCGTTCAGCCTATCAATCCAGACGGCAGCACCCACCGCAGGAATATCATGCGGCGCGCCGAGCGCCTTAAGCAGACGGTCATATCGACCTCCGCCGATGCTGGGCCGGTCAGCATTGGTGTGGCGCGCTTCGAACACGAAACCAGTATAATAATCAAGGTTGCGGGCAAAGGCCGTCGAAAATTCTATGGGTTCAAGCGCAATCCCATGCGCCGCAATGAAACCGTTGCGCATGTCAAAAGCATCGAGCACGTCGGAAAAATCGAGTTTGGCCTCTCGCGCCAAAACCCTGAGTTTAATACTAGCCGAATCGGGATGTCCTGAAATCGTCAAAAACCGCTCCAGAATTGCGCGCTTGTCGGCAGAGAGGCCGGAGTCGGACTTCATCGCCGATTGCTCTAAAAAGCGATCAGCGATCTCACCCACAGAGCGCCCGCCGACCGTCGAGATACCGGCGATGGACAATAAATCCTCCACCAGCGCGCGCGCCCCCTTGCGATCGACACCCTCAAGCGCTTTCAAAACGCCTGAATGGTCGTGGCCCAGGCTGCGCGGCGGCAGATCAAAGATGGAGGCGAGTGGTTTGCCTGCCGCCAGCCCTCTTTTTATCCTTCGCAGCCAGAAAGGCGACAGGTCGAGCTGATGCAACAAAGTGCTTAGCAGCGCGGTATCGCCGATTTTGATTTTAAGGTCTGGCGCGTTTGCCGCTTGGAGACACAGGGCGAACAAGTCCGCATCAGCCGCCTCAAAGTCTTCACGACCGAAATTTTCGACGCCGCTTTGAACAAATTCGCCACTTTCTCCGGCTCGCACGCGAAATACGGGGCCGCTATAGGCATAGGCGGCCGGCTTGCCGGAATGAGCACCAGCCAGATAATCGCGACAGACCGGAATGGTATATTCCGGGCGTAGACACAGTTCGTGACCCTGATCATCGCTGGTGATGAACAGCCTGCTGCGAATATCCTCACCGGAGAGATCAAGAAAGACCGATGCCGGTTGCAGCAGCGCCGGCTCTGCAAGGCTATAGCCGTGCTCTAGAAAACACGCGACGACGGCATGTGCCGTCCCGGATGCAGTGCGGTTCCGGCCATCTGGTTGATCGGGCAAACCTGTCAAAGTCTCGGTCACGTCTGGCTCTCCTAGAGATGTGGCTTCTATCAAGCTTGTGTCGTAAATGCGAACAAATTTAGGGATAAGGGTAAATCCCTGACGAAAACTTGTGTTACGTACTGGCTTGATCTGGGCTTTGGCTTATCTAGAGACAGCACCTAACCAAAAACTTGAGATATCCTTTGACCAGTTCCACACCTGTTTCCATCCAACGGCCGAGAGCCACTTTCACCGAAGGCTCCACACTACGCCACGTTGTGGTGATGACAGCGACAGGATCTGTCGGCCTGATGGCTATTTTCGTCGTCGATTTGCTGTCGCTTATCTACGTGTCTCATCTGGGGGATACGCATCTCACTGCCGCAGTCGGCTACGCAAGCACGGTCATGTTTTTCGCAATGTCGATCAACATCGGTTTGGTCATAGCGACATCTGCTGTGGTGGCTCGCGCGCTGGGAGCCGGGGACCGTCCAAGGGCAAGGCGCATCGCCGCATCGAGTTTAACCTTGACTGCGGCCATATCCGCCGTCGTGGCTGCGTTGATGATTTTTTACCGGTTCCAACTACTTGCCTTGATCGGGGCTTCCGGCACAACTGCGGATGTAGCGGCCAATTTCCTGCTGATCGTCATGCCAGCAAATGTGCTTATGGGTCTAGGCATGGGCTTTTCCGGTGTTTTGCGAGCGGTTGGGGATGCGAAACGCGCCATGAACGTGACGCTTTTCGGCGGTCTCGTCACCGCCTTTACCGATCCACTGTTTATTTTTGGACTTGGATTCGGCGTCTATGGTGCCGCAATTGCCACCGTTATTTCTCGCTTTGTCTTTGCCGGGGTCGGATTCTGGGGCGCAGTAAAGGTCCATGATCTCGTCGCGAGACCCAAACTACTGGACATGGTTCAAGACTCGAAATTGATCGGGATCATCGCCTTGCCGGCGATTTTGACCAATGTTGCAACCCCGGTTGGCCAATCCTACGCCATGAAGATTTTTTCTCGTTTCGGCGAGGATGTCATCGCTGCCTTCGCTGTCATTGACCGTATCACTCCGGTGGCTTTTTGCGTTATCTTTGCCCTCACAGGCTCTCTTGGACCCGTCCTTAGCCAAAATCTTGGTGCCAAGCTTATGACCAGGGTCAGAAA
>JANXSV010000271.1 GCA_025356505.1 Methylovirgula sp. | reverse complement strand
AGCCCCATTGGCTGCAGCAGCTCCGAAGCCCGGCCCACGATGGCCGGGAAGCGTATGCCCGCCGCCTTGAATTCGGATAAGCTCAACAGGCGTTTTGCACTCGGAAAATGTATCAAGATAAGCTTCCGTTTTGTCTTCCTTGTCTTTATCGGCATATTGTGACGACTTTTTTTCGGATGCGCAGCCAGCCTTTTTTGCAAAAATATCTATGGTCGCAGCCATAGAAACGACGTCCCCTGTTGCGGTCACCTGGCCCTTGCCGGATTTCAGAGTCACCGGACCACCATTGAACGGCACCACCGCGTCGTCCGTTCCGCCGATTGCCAGTAAAGCCGCAGGTTTGGTGAGTTTGCAGGTTTCAGCCAGTTTTACGGGCATAGATGCCAGCAAAACGGCAGTTCCGGTGAGCAAATGTCCCGCCTCGCAGGTGAATTTCAAAGCCATCATGCCGCCATCCGTGGCACCCACCATATAAATCCGCCTCGGATCCGAGATGCCGGCGGAAATCAGTTTTGCAATCAGGGCTTTAAGATAAGCGACATCATCCGGGCCGCCAGTCTCGGTCAAACCATTGTTCCAGTGCCCGCCGATCGCATCTGGATAGACTGTCACCGTGCCCGTGCCAGCGACGACACTGTCCAAGCCCAGACGCGAACGAATGCGCATCCCGTTGTCGATGCCATGCAGGACGATGATTGTTGTGCGCGGCACATGTTTGAGGCGGCGTGGCTCACTGATCACCGCATAACGATGAACCTCATTCATCTCCATCGTCAGGCGAAAGTCTGCGGCCTTTGCAGGGAGGGCCGCAAGGCCCATGCTAAAACCGAACGCGCAGAGTATTCCGCGTAACAGGGCACGTCCGAGGGCACGTTCGATTTTTGGCGACATTTCAATTCCCACTTGCATCATTTCGAATTCCCAGAGCTCTTCCGCAGTCTCAAAGCCCGCGCCATGCAATCCCCTGAACGTGAGTCTATCAAGAAGTGCGAATTTTGCTACAGGCTTGTGGCCCTGAAACGTCTCCGGGCATGGCCGATGCTAAAGCGGGCAATTCCGGCGATTTCGAGACGGGGCGGGGCGATTTCAAGTTAAATAATACCGCAAAGGCCAGCAATCTGGATGCGCTATGCGGCCTTTATGGCCTTAGAATTTTCGCGGAGCATGATTTCGACATCTATATTCGGGACGGAGCGACCAAAATAGAACCCCTGAATCTGGTTGCAGCCCATGGCTTTGATGGTTTCAAACTGTTCTTTTGTTTCGACACCTTCCGCAGTCGTCACCATTTTCATGCTCTTTCCCAGCTCGACAATGGTGCGCAGGATGGCGCGGCAATCGTCCCTCTCACCCACTTCAGTAACGAAAGAGCGGTCAATCTTGATTTTATCAAATGGGAAACTGCGCAGGTAGCTGAGCGAGGAGTACCCCGTGCCGAAATCGTCCATCGATATGCGAATGTCGAAACTGCGCAGCTGATGTAAGGTTTCCAAAGTCTCCTCGCTGTCTTGCAGCAGGATCGATTCAGTGATCTCCAGCTCCAGGCGATTCGGGGCAAGCCGTGCGGCTGCCAGTGCGCTGAAGACAGTGCGCGAAATTTGGCCGGACTTGAACTGCACAGATGACAGATTCACCGCAACGCGCGTCTGTGTTGGCCAGGCGCTGGCATCTTTGCACGCTTGGCGCAGGGCCCATTCGCCCAGCGGCACGATAAGGCCGCTTTCTTCAGCAATCGGGATGAAATGTGCGGGGGGGACGGCGCCTTTTTGCGGATGGTCCCAGCGCAGAAGCGCTTCGAAACAAACGATCTCAAGTGTCTGCGCGTCAACAATCGGCTGATAGTGGAGGTGGAACTGGCCTTCGCGAATGCCTTTTTCAATATCGAATTCAAGGCTTCTGCGGTTTTCAATTTCCTGTTTCATCGCGGTTTCAAAAAAGCGGAAGGCGTTGCGACCCGATTTTTTGGCTTGAAACAACGCCAAATCAGCATTCGAGATCAGGGTATCAAATTCGACGTTCTGGGCGTTGACCCGGGCAAGGCCGATGCAGATGCCGATGCGCAATTGATGAGTTTCGATAAAAAATGTTTCGCGCATAGTTGCGATGATGGTCTGGCACAGGTGAGACAAATGGGCTTTGGTGGTTTTGCCAAAATACATGCCGGCGAATTCATCCCCGCCAATGCGAAACACAGCATTACCAGCACCAAAAATCTTTTGGAGCCTTGCACTCACTTGAGTCAGTAGCAAATCTCCGACGGAGTGCCCGAAGGTATCATTTACCGACTTGAAGTGATCGAGATCCATATAAAACAGGGTAAGGTCGGATTTTTGTTTGCGGGCCTTTTCAAGCTCTGATTCCATGCGGTTGCGCAGCTGAGTGCGGTTTGGCAGGTTGGTCAGCGGGTCATGGTGGGCAAGATGTCTGATGTGCTCTTCTGTGCGCCGCCTTTGAGTGACATCTTCATAGGTAGCGACCCAGCCTCCTCCGGGAATTGGTTTTTGTGAAATGGCAACGATTTTGCCTGTTTCAGTTTCAAACGATAAGGTCGTGTCGCAGGCGGCACGCGCAACCTCGGCTTGACGGGCGATCAGTTTGGCAAAATCACCTGGCTCCTCATGAGTCTCAAGAGCCAGCTGTTCAGCGGCAAAAATTTCGGTGAAGCTTGCCGCTGCCTTGCCGACGACTTCTCCCGTCAGGGTTTGGGCTTCGGTCAGTGCGAAGATTTCGCGAAAGCGCTGGTTGCAGATGATCAACCGCTGCGCGCCATCGACCATTAAAAGGCCTTGGGTGATATTGTTGAGCGCCGCGTCAAACCGGTGGTTCTGGGTTTGAATTTCGATGTCATGCAATTGCAGAATTTGATTGCGGCGCTTGAGATTTTCATTGGAACGGGTGACTTCCGCGTGGGCCTGTTCAACTTGTGCTTTGGCTGTGGCAAGATTGGCGGCCAGAACGGTAAGCTCGGTTTTGCTGGCGTTCATGTGTTGATTTTGGCGCTGAAGTTTGAAAAGCAGCACTATTCCCAGTGTAAACAGCGTGAGCACAAAGGTGCCAAAGGTGTTTCGTAGTTTTTCAGAATCAAAATAAATGGCGTCCGTATTCTGCGATGCTCGATCGTGGCTGAGCGTCGCCAGCGCCATCAGTTCGGCTTTCAAATTGTCAGCCAGCGGGTCGATATGTTCGAGATAGGCGTCATCTTTCAAAATTAATACAGTGTCGATTTTGCCCGCGAGTTCTTCGATGGCATCAACTCTGGCTTTCAAATTAGCGTTGGAAGCAAAATAGCGGCTGAGTGTTCCGCGCCTCAAAGCGTTTATGTTCGAGGTGAGCTCGTCAAAGGCGTTCTGAATATGCTGACGCGCATCCGCAGAGGTGTCGCGCAGCGCGCGATCAAAATTTTGAAAGGCGGTTACAGTGCGCAGCGTGTAGGCAATGGAGTTGTGATCGGAGGTGAGGTCGATGTCTTTTTTCGGCGGCTGCATCGCCGAAAACCCGAGGTAGGCCAAACTCAGCAGCACCAACGCGGCACCGACCCAGGACGACTGCCGGAACACGCGCAATGCGCCTTGAAAACGAAGTGACCCAAGAAGACTATTGAGTCTTCTGCCTCCTGGCCTCTGTTGACTGCTCATCGCCATCTAAAGCGCCTGCGCCACAACGAACAAAGTCATGCGCGCGCGATCTTGGATGCGTTTTTTTGCGAACAGTGATTTCAGCCGCATAAGCGTTGCCAGTATTGTTTCCGGCTTGACCGTAAAAACTGCCCCGAAGGGGACTCAAAAACCGGCTTGGAGCGCGCGCGCAAGCTGCTTTCATATGGAATAGGTATCGAGATACAAATTCTCATGGCTGGAAAGATAGTTTGCATAGCATGGTCGACCCGATTTGCCCTCCTGTACTGTGTCACGCAATATTATAAGAATAGATTAACTGTTACTGCATACGAAAAGTCTTGCGAGAGGCATGGCGGTGGCCATCATAACTTGCAAAGTTTGCTACTAATGGCCGCGCCCGCGCGCGGGAGATTCGGCGCTTACACGTTGAAGCGCGCGGCGGAATGTTCTAGGTATCTCAATGAAACATGCGGGCGTTATGAGGTAGAAGAATGGAAAACCACGCAGCCGAATCGCCAAAGACTTTGGCCGAACGCAGGCCCCTATCGCCTCATTTGGCGATTTACAAACCATCACTGACCATGACGATGTCCATAGTCCACCGTCTCACGGGCGCTGCCCTGTATTTCGGCACATTGCTGCTGGTGTGGTGGCTTGTTGCCATGGCAAGCGGGCCTGCCCAATTTGCCACTGCGCAATGGTTCATGACGAGCATCTTCGGGCGGTTGATTTTGCTGGGGTACACATGGGCTTTGCTGCACCACATGCTCGGCGGGTTGCGCCATTTCGTTTGGGACACCGGCGCGGGCTTTGACGAAACGTGGCGTGAGCGCCTCACGGTGTTTTCGCTTATCGGATCTGTATCGTTGACACTGGTGATCTGGGTCACCGCATATCTGGTTCGATAGGAGCAGGTGATGAAATTTTCAGAAATGCAGTCGGATCGCAGCAAAGTCAGCGGCCTCGGCTCGGCAAAATCGGGTACAGGCCATTTTTGGCAGCAGCGTCTCACCGCTATCGCCAATGTGCCGCTGGCCATCGCTTTCATTGTTTTGGTGTTGATGTCGCTGTCGCGCGATTACGCCGGAGCGCGCGCCTTGATGGGGTATCCGCTGAGCGCCCTGCTGCTGCTGCTGTTTGTCGGTTCAGGCGTGTATCACATGCGGCTTGGCATGCAGGTGATTATTGAGGATTACGTCCATGGCGAGGGCACGAAGATTGCCGCGCTGATTGCCAATAATTTTTTCGCGCTGATGGTGGGCGGCTCTGCCATTCTGGCTATTTTAAAACTTTCATTCGCTGTTTAAAGGCTGGAAATGTCTGAAGCTTACGCAATTACTGATCATGTTTTCGATGTCGTGGTGGTGGGAGCCGGTGGCGCAGGTCTGCGGGCAACGGTCGGCTGCGCTCAAGCGGGGCTGCGCACAGCCTGCATCTCGAAAGTGTTCCCGACGCGCTCTCACACCGTTGCGGCACAGGGCGGAATTGCCGCTTCGCTGGGAAATATGTCCCACGATGATTGGCGCTTTCACATGTATGACACCGTCAAGGGGTCGGATTGGCTTGGCGATCAGGATTCGATCGAATATCTGGTGCGCAATGCACCCGCGGCTGTTTATGAGCTTGAACACTGGGGTGTGCCATTTTCCCGCACCGAAGAGGGCCGGATCTATCAGCGCCCATTTGGCGGAATGACCACGGATTTTGGCAAAGGCATCGCCCAGCGCACCTGTGCCGCGGCAGACCGGACAGGTCACGCCATTCTGCACACGCTTTATGGACAGGCGCTGCGCAACAAGACCGAGTTTTTCATCGAATATTTTGCCATTGACCTGATCATGGATGCGGAAGGCCGCTGCCAAGGTGTGGTGTGTTTGAAGATGGACGATGGCACTATTCATCGCTTCAAAGCGGCGCAGATAATTCTGGCCACGGGCGGTTATGGCCGCGCCTATTTCTCGGCCACATCGGCGCATACCTGCACCGGCGATGGCAATGCCATGGTGGCGCGCGCCGGACTGCCACTGCAAGATATGGAATTTGTGCAGTTTCATCCGACGGGCATTTACGGCGCAGGCTGTTTGATCACCGAGGGCGCACGCGGCGAGGGCGGATATCTGACCAACTCGGCCGGAGAGCGTTTCATGGAGCGTTACGCGCCATCTGCCAAGGATTTGGCATCGCGCGACGTGGTTTCGCGCTCCATGGCCATGGAAATCCGCGACGGACGCGGAGTCGGTAAAAATGCTGACCACATTTTCCTGCATCTCGACCATCTTGACCCTGCCGTGCTGCATGAGCGCCTGCCGGGCATTTCGGAAAGCGCGCGGATTTTTGCCGGGGTTGATGTCACAAAAGAACCTATCCCGGTCATCCCGACCGTGCATTACAACATGGGCGGGATTCCGACCAATTATCACGGTGAAGTGCTGAACAAGGTCGGGTCGAACCCGGATTCGGTGGTGCCGGGCCTGATGGCCATTGGCGAGGCGGCCTGCGTCTCCGTTCATGGTGCGAACCGGCTTGGCTCCAATTCATTGACAGATCTGGTGGTATTTGGCCGTGCTGCCGGATTGCGCGCTGCCGAAACGGTGACACCCGGGCAGAAACAGCCGGATTTGCCAAAGGATTCGGCGGACCTGTCGCTCTCGCGTCTCGATCATTTCCGCAATTCGAAGGGTGGCACATCTTCCGCAGTGTTGCGTGACAAGATGCAACGCATCATGCAGAAAAATTGCGCGGTCTACCGCTCGGGCGACATTCTCGAAGAAGGCCAGAAGGCGATCCATGACGTCTGGGCCGGTGTTGAAGATATCGGCGTGACCGACCGTTCCATGATCTGGAACTCGGATTTGCTGGAGACGCTCGAATTTGACAATCTGATCGTTCAGGCCGTGGTGACTGTTGAAAGCGCGCTCAACCGCAAGGAATCTCGCGGCGCGCAGGCGCGGGAAGATTTTCCGAACCGTGATGATGTGAACTGGATGAAACACAGCCTTGCCTATACGGACGTTGGCAACAAAACCATCCGCATGGATGATCGGCCTGTGCACACCTACACAATGAGCGGTGATATTTCCTACATCGAACCCAAAGCACGGGTGTATTAAGGCAGCCATGAAAGTGCGGTCGGGCATAGGTCACGTAAAAGTCGCAGCGCGCACCATTGTGCCGTTGCAACTTGCGCCCGATCGGCCTCGCATTGGGCACAATTCCGGGCTACGCGGGAGAAGCAACGCAATGTATGCTATTTCATTTGATCTAGACACTAAAGCGCTGCAGGACACGTATCCGCAGGCGACGTGGCAGAATGGCTATGCCGATGTGGCGCGTTTTTTAAAATCGCGTGGGTTTGATCGCCAGCAGGGCAGTGTCTATTTTGGCGACGATAGCGTTGATGTGGTGCGCTGCCAGAATGCTGTGCTGGAATTAACCATGGAATTTGATTGGTTTGCACCCTCGGTTCGGGATATCCGGATGTTGCGTATTGAAGACAATAACGACTTGATGCCTGCTGTTGAATTAGCGCTGCGCATGAAAGCACGAGTGTGAGATGGCTGAAATTAACTTCGACTTTAAATCATTTAAATTTCAAGCCAGCAAAATGAGCGATTGGAAAGCGTTTAAACGGGCTTTCAAGAGCGAAAATTCAGTTCGTTTTAACAAGGCACTAGATGATAGGACACTTTATATTATGCGACTGTGCCCGCCATTTACCATTGCCTACAAAAATGAAAACTCACCAACGATATATATCGGCAGGGGTAATTTTCAGAGCCGAGTAACGGCTCATCTGCGGAATTGGATCTATCCGTTGGCGAAGCATATTCAGGATCTAAGAATTGAAATTCGGACCTGTCAGCCAAGAGCTCGGAATAATGTTGAAGCATATCAAAATGCCGAGGCTGACATAATCTGGGAATTTCAGGAAAAATTTGGCGAGAAACCCCTTAAAAACAAAGCGATGGGGGATGGCCATCCACACGTCCATTCGTATCCAAATCAAGGTGAAATCTGGAGTCCCGGTCAGGGAAACAAATTCTTTTGGGCGCTTCGCCCAACAGAAATCCATGAAATTTGACGTCGTAATTTGCAAGAATTGTGACTTAATTCAGTTTTCCGCGTCGTCTGTTTCTAAAGATGCGGTTCAGATCCACGCATAATGCTAGAGCGAAATAAATGGTTGAACTTGCACTCCCCAAGAATTCAAAAGTCATGCCGGGCAAGGCCTGGCCCAAGCCTGCCAATGCGAAAAACCTAAAGGAATATCGCATCTATCGCTGGAACCCGGATGACGGGCAAAACCCGCGTATCGACACTTATTTTGTCGACAAGGACGATTGCGGCCCGATGATTCTGGATGGCATCATCTGGATCAAGGCCAAGATTGATCCGACTTTGACCTTCCGCCGCTCCTGCCGCGAGGGCATTTGCGGCTCCTGCGCAATGAATATTGATGGCACTAACACACTTGCCTGCACCAAGGGCATGGATGAGGTGAGCGGCGCTATCAAGATTTATCCGCTGCCGCATATGCCGGTGGTAAAAGATCTTGTTCCCGACCTGACGCGGTTTTATGCCCAACATGCCTCTGTCGAGCCGTGGCTGCACACCACCACTCCCGCTCCGGAAAAAGAATGGCTGCAATCTCATGCAGATCGCTCGAAGCTGGACGGGTTGTATGAGTGCATTTTATGCGCCTGCTGCTCAACATCCTGCCCAAGCTATTGGTGGAACGGCGACAAATATCTCGGCCCGGCAGTGCTGTTGCAGGCCTATCGCTGGTTGATCGATAGCCGCGATGAGGCGCGCGGCGAGCGGTTGGATCATCTTGAAGATCCGTTCCGGCTCTATCGCTGCCACACCATCATGAACTGCACGAAAACCTGCCCGAAGGGGCTGAATCCGGCCAAGGCGATCGCAGAAATCAAGAAGATGATGGTCGCGCGTCAGGTTTAAGATTTGGCGCAGACCTAACGACGAAAGAAACCCCGAAAAGCTGAGACGCTGTTTCGGGGTTTTTGTTTCTTAAATGCGATTCGGCTTAATGCACCGCGCTGGTGAACAGGCGTTTTTGCAAATCAACAAATGCGGTTGCGAAGCTCGCGGAATCTTCAAACGCCTCCTGCGCGCGGGTGAAGGCGTTTGGCGGGCGTCCGATCAATTTACCGGTGACCTGATCGGCTTCAAACCTGATGTCGGCGCGATAGTGCCGCGCCAGAGTCTGCATTGCCCGGTTTGAGGCAAGGCATGACATGACAAGTTCGCTGGCCTGGCGATTGCGCGCAGTGCGGATGATGCGGCCCAAAAGCTCGGTGCCGACACCCCTGCGGCGGTAGGCATGCTCGACGCTGAAGGCAGCTTCGGCAACGCGGTCACTCGTGGGGTCATGCGCTTCAAACAGCGGACGCAATTCGCCCGCGCCACGCACAAGTCCATCGACGAAATAGCCGAAGATCACGCTGTCATGCGCAAAGCAGTGTCCGGCATAATTTTGCAAAAATTCATCTGAAACGGCCATGCCGAAACGCGAGTGACGGCTTTCAGAATCAAGGCGCAGCAAATGATCGCAAAAGAGGCTTTGATCTGCAGGCCAAAGGCGGCGAATGTAACCGGCGTGTACGGGCGTCGGGTCTGATTTGGTGGTGTCCATTTCTGGTCTCCAATTCGCTTTTATAGCAATAAGAACGTTCCAATCCCCGGAGCAGATATATGTTGCAATGCACAATAAATCAAGGCCGGAAATCAAATGTAGGTCTGTAGCGAATGTTGTATCGTTGCGCGGCGGCAATATTGAGGCACGGAAGATGCGCAAAAGTGTCAAAACATATGCTCCGGCTTTGGCGAATCAACGCTTTCATGCAAATCTTGGCAGGCCTTTGCCATAGCAAAAGAGGCGGAAAGCGTGGATTTTGGCGCATGGAGGTCATGAATTGAGTTTGGCGGAGGCGTATGCCGGCTTGGTTCGGCGGGCACATCTTGAGCGCGATGCGTCGCAAGTCGCGGTTATCACTCAGCTTGAAAAGGTTCGGGTCAAGCTGGAGCAGCGGCAAATGGCCTCAAAGGCGAGCGCGCTTGGCTTGATGTTCGGGGCCAAACGCGAAGATGTGCCGAAGGGGCTCTATATTTGGGGGTCTGTTGGACGCGGCAAAACCATGTTGATGGATCTGTTTTTTGATGGCTGCGCAGTACGGGTTAAAAAGCGCGTTCATTTTCATGCTTTCATGGCGGATGTCCACGCGCGTATTCACGCCTGGCGTCAGGCCAAGAAGCGGGGTGAAACAGGTGATGCCTTTAACGGTGATGATCCTATCTCTCCTGTGGCCAAGGCTCTGGCAAGGGAAGCGAAACTGCTGTGTTTCGACGAATTTGCTGTCACTGATATCGCGGACGCCATGATTTTGGGCAGGCTGTTTCAGGCCCTGTGGGCTGATGGCGTGACAGTGGTTGCGACATCAAATGTCGTGCCGTCCGAACTTTATAACGGCGGGCTGAACCGCGCCCTGTTTCTGCCCTTCATCCGTCTGATCGAGCAACACATGGATGTGGTCAAACTCGAAGCGCGAACCGACTTCAGGCTCGAAAAGCTCAAGGGCTCGCCTACCTATCATACACCTGCTGATGATGCGGCGCGGCAATCTTTGGACGCTGCATTTCTGGCCCTCACGGGGGTTAACAAGGGAAAACCAAAGCTGATTGATCTGCTTGGCCGACAGTTGCGCGTGCCGCAGGCCGCATCGGGGGTGGCGAGGATGAGTTTTGCCGAGCTTTGCGAACAGCCTCTCGGCGCTTCGGACTTTCTGGCGCTGGCACGCACGTTCCACACCCTTATCATCGACCAAATTCGGATTATGCGGGCGGAAGAACGCAATGTGGTCAAGCGCTTCATCACGCTGATCGATGCGCTCTACGATCAGCATGTCAAAGTGCTGATCTCTGCGGATGCGGCGCCGACGGGGCTTTATGTGGCCGATGGCGGACGCGAGGCGTTTGAGTTTGATCGCACCGTGTCAAGGCTGATCGAGATGCGCTCGCAAGACTATCTCGCCTTACAGCATGGCCATGCCGATTCTGCCAGTTCAGCAAATTCCACGGGCTTGGTCGAAACATGAAATCAAATTCATTCGACAGTGTTGATCAACGCATTCTTGAAGCTTCTGCCGCGCAGATGCGGGTGTTTGGCCCGGCCCGCATGACCATCGTCAGCGTCGCGGCCAGTCTTGGGATGACGCACGCGAATATCTATCGTTATTTTCCCTCCAAACTCGCGCTACAGGATGCGGTGACGGCGCAGTGGCTGAAGCCGCTGGAAGCTGACCTGCGTGTGTCGGCTGATTCGCCAGATCCGGCGTATGATAAGTTGGAGCGGGTGTTGTTTGTGTTGCATCGAACCTATCGCAACAAGCTTGGCGATGATCCGCATATTTTTGGCCTGTTCGCCGA
>JANXSV010000263.1 GCA_025356505.1 Methylovirgula sp. | reverse complement strand
CAATGCGACAGAAATTGGAACCGTCTCAATGAGAACAAGCGCGAGATTACGCCGCCCAAAGATAGGGTTCGGATTGGTTTTGGCATTGGTATCGGCCGCCGTATCTGCATCACCGGCATATGCAACGCCTTACGTAGTGATAGACGCTGATTCGGGCGCTGTGCTCAGCCAGCAAGAGGCAACCTCTCCGTGGTATCCCGCTTCGCTCACCAAACTCATGACGGTTTATGTCGCGCTTAAAGCGATTCGTGATGGCCACCTCACGCTGGACACGCCGCTGAAAGTCTCGGCGCGCGCCTCGCGGATGCCGCCGTCCAAAATGGGCTTTCGTGTTGGCAGCGAAGTCACCATGGACAATGCGCTTAAAATGTTAATGGTGAAGTCCGCAAATGATATCGCGGTGACAATCGCTGAATCGATTTCAGGAAGCGTTGAAACTTTCGCCAGCGCCATGAATGATCAGGCTGCGCAGCTCGGCATGCAGGAAAGTCACTTCGTTAATCCGAACGGCCTTCCCAGTTCCCAGCACGTTTCATCAGCGCGAGATTTTGCTTTGCTCGCCCGCGCCCTGCTGCGGGACTTCCCCGAGCATTCTGATCTTTACGGCATAGGGGCCTTGGCGCTCAATGGCCGGACAATCCCCACGCATAATGGCATGTTGGGCCGCTATCCGGGTGCCGACGGCATGAAAACCGGCTTCACTTGCGCTGCAGGCTTCAACATCGTCGCCAGTGCAACGCAGCGTGGCCGTCGCTTGATTGCCGTGGTGATGGGCGAACCCTCAGCCAAGGCGCGCACAAAACACGCTGCGGAGTTGCTCGACGCCGGTTTCAACGCTTCTGGCGGCTCGGCCTCGCTGGCGAATATGGAGCGTGGCTCCGGCACCGCGCCAGATATGCGCGCCACGGCGTGTTCCCGCAAAGGCAAGGGCGGTTCGTGGATTGGTGAGCTGGAAGACTTCGCTGCCCCGATTGAGCAAGTGCGCATGCCATGGGACACGAGCCCGGCGCAAACAACCTCAAGCATTGCCTCGTTGCCAAGGCCGAGTTTTGACCCTGTTCCGGTTTTCCTTGGCCGCGTGCCAAGCTGGAATGGCACGGTGCTTTCCGCAGCGAATCCGGCCCTGAGGCAGATGCCGGCTTCGGCAACCGCCTTTGCTCCTGACCCTAAACCAACTTCGCCAAAGACCGCTGCTCCAAATATACCTTCGGCTGATGCGAAGGGTTTTGAACCGGTGGACACGGACACTGCCTCGCCGCTCAAGCCGGACCCGAATGCGAATCCGATGTCGCTGGCCGGAGCGGTTACCGACGCGGCCAAGCCCGCAAAACGTCTGAAATCTGCCGCTGTCTCAAACAAAAGCACATCGCCAAATCAGCAGAAGGCGGTAGCCGCCAAGGTCAAACCAAGCGCGGCAAACAACGCGCCGCTCAGATCTTCCAAGAATGAATCTTCCAAGCATGAATCTTCCAAATACGAATCTTCCAAGTCCAAATCTTCCACACCCAAGCCTTCTTCAAAAAAGCCGGCCAAAAAACCTGCTGCAAGTAAAATAATCGTCGAATGAACCGGTTTGCATGAAACATGTCTCAGGATTTTGATCTTCTAAATCCGCAGAGCAGCGATGCGGAAGCCTTTGCCCATCCTTTGACTGAGCAACTGGAGCAGGTGCCCGCGCGTGACCAGACCCGGCAGTTGCGCAACAGACAATTGCTTGGCATGGCAGCTCTGCTGTTTGGAGCCTTGAGCTATGGCCTGAACGTGCCTATGGCGGGGCTGGCCAACCGGTCTGGCGTATCCGGATCAGAGATAATCCTCATCCGCATTGCGGTGCTTTTGATCGTCATTCTTGCTTATTGCCGTACCAGAGGCATTTCGCTCAAGGTTTCAGCGGCGTCACGTCCGGCAATACTGGCGCTTGGCGTCATCTCGGCGCTGGTCAGCCTCACTTATGTGACCTCGATTGCCTTCATCCCCGTCGGCATTGCGGCGATGGTATTTTACACTTTTCCGATTCTGGTGTTGCTCGCCAGCCCGTTTGTCGATGCGCAAAAGCTCACCGTCACCAAGCTCGCCGCTGCTGCCACTACCTTTGCAGGTATCACGCTGGCCATCGGCTCCGGTCTCCATAGTCTGGATTGGCGCGGGGTGGCGCTGGCCGGACTGGGCAGCGTCGGCGCGGCGATGCAGTTCTTTATTGGCGCAAGGGCACCGGGCGGCGGCGGTCTAGCCATGATTTTCTGGCTGCAGGTTATCATGTTGCCCTTTGCCTGCGTGTCCACGCTGATTTGGGCCGTTGCGCCCTTCACCCATTTGCAAGCCGGGGCGGCGCCGGTGTTTTTTGCAGCGCTTGGGGCTATCATCGGCATTTTCTGTCAATATTTCGGCCTGCCCCGCGTAGGCGCCAGTTTAGCAAGCCTGATCTTTTGCCTCGAGCCGATTGTCTCGACCTTGTTCTCGGGTTGGTTGCTGGGCGAAATCCTGTCTCCGGCTCAATATATCGGCGGGCTACTGGTTATCAGCGGTATTCTGATGAGCTGTCTCATCCCGCTCATGAAAGCGAAATCATGACACTGCCTATCACGCTGCTCACCGGCTTCCTTGGCGCTGGCAAAACCACGTTGCTGAATCAGCTGCTGCGCGACACGAGCATGGCCAATACTCTGGTCATCATCAATGAATTCGGCGAGATAGGCCTTGATCACTTGTTCGTCGAGGCCTTGCCGGGCGATATGATGATGCTCTCGTCCGGCTGTCTGTGCTGCACAATTCGCGGCGACCTCGCCAACACGCTTGAAGACATCATCGACCGGCGTATGGATGGCAAGCTCGGCAACATCGATCGTATTATCCTTGAAACAACCGGATTGGCCGATCCCGCCCCGATTTTGCACACTTTGATGGGCCATCCCCGTTTGATGCTGAACTTCCGGCTTGAATCGATCATCACCCTCATTGATGCGACCAATGGCGAAGCCACACTCAAAACCCAGCCCGAGGCCTTAAAACAGGCCGCAGTCGCAGACAGGCTTGTGCTGACGAAAACCGATCTTCAGCCTGTCGGGGACGCGCTGCTTGCGCAGCTTCACGCGCTCAACCCCACGGCAACCGTTCTGACATCTGCGCAGGCGACCCCTGCTGCGCTGCTCAACGCCGGACTGTATAATCCCGAAAGTAAAATTCCGGATGTACGGCGGTGGCTGAACGCAGAAGCCCTATCGCACGACCATCACCACCATGATGTAAACCGCCATAGTTCGGAGATTCGCGCTTTTTGTCTGCGTAGTGATATCGCGGTCTCCCCGGGTGCCTTTGATATTTTCATCGAACTGCTACGCTCGCTGCACGGCCCGGGCCTGCTGCGCGTGAAGGGCATCATCGCCTTGAATGATCGCCCTGATGCGCCGATCGTCATCCACGGCGTGCAGCATGTGTTTCACCCTCCGGTGCGCCTCGCAGCTTGGCCGGACGCTGATCACAGCACCAGGCTTGTTTTCATCGTTAAAAATATTCCCGCCGGAACAATCGCCGCGCTTTGGAGCGCTTTCACTGGCATGCCGATGGTCGATACTCAGGATGCGGCGAGCCACCAGCACAATCCCCTGAAGCCTGGACATGGCGGCCTGTTGGCCTGAAATGCCGGGATTATTTCGTTTACATATAGACGAAACTCCGTTTAATAAAATTTGAAGTAAGCAACAAGCTTGCAAAAACCTAAAATTCGCCGCCAAATAAGCATCCTGGGGAGGAGCTGATGAATCTGCTATCGCGACTTAAGAGCGAAGCTGCCTATCTGAAGGGATTCCTGCGCACGTTGCGGCGCACAACTCCCATTGCGAAAACCCCAAACCGTACCATCCGTGATCTGGCTGAGGACCTCGCCCACACCTATGCGGATCGCGTCGCGCTCATCTCGGAACGCGAGACTTTCACCTACCGCGATTGGAACGGTCGCGCCAATATGTACAGCGGCTGGGCCCGCAGCATTGGCCTGAAAAAGGGGGAGGTTGTCGCGCTGATGATGCCCAACCGCCCAGAATATCTCAGCATCTGGCTGGGGATAGCCAAGGCCGGCGGCGTGACAGCCTTGATCAACACCAATTTGTTCAGTCAATCGCTGGCGCATTGCATCAATGTCGTCAATGCGCGCGCTGTGATCATTGCATCGGAACTGCTTCAGCAATTCGAAACCGCAAAGCCGTTTTTATCCGCAGATGTTAAAATTTTTGCACATGGCGAAACTCCGGACTATCCGCGGATTGACCAGAGTGTTTCCGGTTTTTCGCGTGAAAACCAGCCGGTTTCAGAGCGTGTTCCGCTCACCATCAACGATAAATGCGTTTACATATACACATCCGGCACGACCGGACTTCCTAAAGCCGCCAACATTAACCATTATCGGCTGCAGCTCGCTATGCATGGCTATTCGGCTGTAACCGGCGCCACCTCGGCCGACAGAATGTATGATTGCCTGCCGCTCTATCACACTGTGGGCGGTATCACCGCGCCCGGCAGCGTCTTGACGGTGGGTGGCTCTTGCGTCATCCGCGACAAATTTTCAGCGCGCGAATTCTGGTCTGATGTGGTGCGCTATGATTGCACAATGTTTTGCTACATCGGCGAACTGTGCCGCTATCTCAACAACACGCCACCCGGCAATTATGACACCGCGCATCGCATCCGCCTCTGCTACGGCAACGGCCTGCGCCCGGACGTATGGATCCCATTCCGCGACCGCTTCAAGCTTCCGCATATTCTGGAATTTTACGCGGCAACCGAGGGCAATGTCACTTTATTCAACTTTGACTCGAAGCCAGGCTCGGTCGGCCGCGTGCCCAAATGGGTGGAAAAGAAAATCGTTGCCAAAATCGTCAAATTTGACGTGGAAAAAGAGGACGTTGTTCGCGATTCTCAAGGCTTTTGCATTGAATGCGCCCCGAACGAAATCGGCGAGATCATCGGCGAGATCACCAATGATCCGGAAAAGCCTGTGGGACGCTTTGAAGGTTATGCCGAAGCTGGGGCCACCTCGAAAAAAATCGCGACCAACGTTTTCAAAACCGGAGATTCCTGGTTTCGCTCAGGCGACCTGATGCGTAAAGATGAGCTTGGATATTATTATTTTATTGATCGCATCGGCGATACTTTCCGCTGGAAAGGCGAAAATGTCGCCACTAATGAGGTCTCCGAAACTCTCACCGGGTTCGGCGGCTTTTTAGAAACCAATGTCTATGGCGTTCCGGTGGGAGATCTGGAAGGCCGCGCCGGCATGGCAGCCTTAGTGATGGAAGATCCTTCCAAGCTCAATTTACCGGCCTTTCGCGCCTATCTGGCGCAACATCTCCCCGACTACGCGCGCCCGGTATTTTTGCGCTTCCAGCACCATCTCGATATTACCGGCACCTTCAAGCAGAAGAAAATGGATCTGGTCAAAGAAGGCTTCAACCCGGATGTCGTCGAGGACGCGCTGTATTTTAACGATGTCGCCTCTGGCCGGTTTGTGCGTATTGACACGCCGCTCTATCAAAAAATATGCGCCGGAGACGTCCGCTTGTGACCGCATTGCCCCCCTCCAGCCTGCATGTTCTGGACATGCATACAGCCGGGGAGCCGGTGCGTATCATCACCAGAGGCTATCCGCAGCTGGTGGGGAAGACAATTTTAGAAAAACGCCGCGACGCGCTGGAAAACCATGACACCATACGCACCGCGCTAATGCATGAACCGCGCGGTCATGCCGGAATGTACGGCGTCATCCCGGTGCCTCCAACGTTGCAGGGCGCACAGATAGCCGCGCTTTTTTGTCATGCGACGGGCTATTCGACAATGTGTGGCCATGCCACAATTGCCATCGGGCGCTGGGCCGTTGACAGCGGGCAGATCGCCCATGATGGACACGTCGCCCGCTTCGCATTAGAACTTCCCTGCGGTCTGGTTCAGGTCGAGGCGAGCCTTACCGACGGCAAGGTCACCAAAACCTCTTTTGTCAGCGTCGAAGCCTATATTGATCGCGCAGGGCTCGAAGTCTCCTTGCCAGGCATCGGCACCATCACCTGCGATATTGTCTTTGGCGGCGCGTTTTACGCAATTATCCCGGCAGCACAGCTCAACCTGACTTTTGATGCAGCTTTGGCACGGTTGACTGAAGCCGCAGCAGATTTGTTTACCGCCGTGCGCAACATCTACACCCCAAAACATCCAGCTGACGACGATCTATCCTTTCTCTACGGAGTTATCCTGATTGATGATGCCGCTGCCGACGCGCCGAGCCGAAACCTTTGCCTGTTTGGCGAGGCTCAGATTGATCGCTCGCCCACCGGCTCAGGTGTCACCGCGCGCATGGCGCTTGACGTTTTGCAGCAGCGCATTGGCCTCCGGCAATCCCGCCGCTTTTACGGCCCCACGGGGGGTGGTTTTGATGCCGAAGCGCTGGAAATGGTAACTTTCCATGAAAAACCGGCCGTCCGCATCAAGGTGGAGGGACATGCCTACTATACCGGATCAGCGCAATATATACTGGAGGCGGATGATCCGTTGCGTGATGGTTTCCTGTTGCCGCTGTAGGTGAGCACGCGCGCGCACTCGCCGCTTGCAAGAGCGAAACTTTGCGCCAAAGTCAATCCAATGCGAATCGGAAGCAGGTTTTCAACGCGAAAGATGGCTCGACATGAGATTTAGACTCGGCCTAATTGCCGGTTTTTGTCTGTGTGTGGCAAGTGCTGGCGCACAGGAGACACAACCCGCTCCTGTGCCGCAAATCGTTGCCCCCGCACCAGCCTCCAATACGGCAGGCGCACAGCAAAATCCGTTCAACACCCGCCTCGACTCTGCCCGCCAAGCGATTGAGCAGGTGGAAGCGGGTTTGCTGCGTAAGGATTTGAGCGACACGGACCTCGCCAATTTCCGGACGCAGCTCGATACGCCGCAATTGCAGATTTTGGGCGTAGTCGACGAACTGCTGCCCAAAGTTGCCGCAGCAAAAAGCCGTCTCGATCAGCTTGGCCCCAAGCCAACCGACAAAGACCCGCCCGAAACCTCTGGTGTGGCGCAAGATAGGCTCGACCAGGAAAAACTGTTCAACCAAATCGACGAAATGGTCCGGAAAGGCCGCTTGCTTAACGTACAGGCTGATCAGCTCAAGGCACAGATTGGCGTGCGACGGCATAGTCTTTTCACGCGTGCCTTATTTCAGCGGAATTCTAGTCTGCTGAGCCCGGCCGCCTGGTGGCATCTGTTTCTGGAGCTACCGCAAGACTGGAAACAGCTGAACACCGTTTTGGGCGACTGGTATTCCGTATCGGTTGCGAAATTATCCGCAACCTCGTTCGGACTTTTGCTGGCTTTGGTAGTGCTTGGCGGCGCTCTATACCGGCCTTTGATGCGGGTTGCCGGAAATGTTGTGGAACGCGACATCGCCAATGAACGACCGTCGCGCCTGAAAAAGGTGCTTGCCGCGCTTTGGCTGGCGATAATAACCGCGGCGGTTCCCATCGGTATGTTTGCGGCGATGGCTTTGGCCTTTGATGCTTTCGACATGCTGATTCCAAAGGTGCAACCTTTGACCCGCGCAGCGTTTGATGCGGTGGTGCGCGTTTCACTGACCTACGCGCTTTCACGCGCCCTATTGGCACCGCGCCGACCATCCTGGCGGCTGGTGGATTTAAGCGATATCACCGCCAATCGCGTCGCCCGCCTGGCCATGACAGTGGCCATAATTGTGTCCACATCAAAAATAATTGAAGCCATCAATGATGTGATCGCCGCCTCTTTGCTGACGTCGGTATTTACCCGCGGCATCAGTTCTTTGGTGGTCGTGATTGCTATGTCGCTCTCACTGCACCGGATTTTACCGAATGCCGAAACCAGAAGTCAGGCTCTCGCGCCCGACCAGGATACCTACGCCTGGTTACGCCTGTTCGCATGGAGCGTGGTGATTGCGGTAACGCTCGCGCTTGTCGTGGGCTATGTGGCTTTTGCGGCATTTTTGATCGATCAAATGGTCTGGGTTACGTTTGTGGCCACCTCGCTATACCTGCTGACCATGTTAACCGAGGATGGCGTGACGGCGGTGTCCCACTCGGCCAATACCTTCTCGCGCAGCATGATCGCCGGAATCGGCATGCGCCCCGAGAGCCTGCATCAAGTGGCGATTCTGTTGGCGGGATTGCTGCGGGTGATGCTTATCGTCATTGCCCTCATGCTCGTGCTCGCGCCATGGGGCATTGAGTCCGATGACATGCTTGGCTCGATAAGAACCGCATTTTTTGGCTTCAAAGTCGGCGACGTCAATATTTCGCTCTCGACCATCATCGTCTCTGTTCTGTTGTTCATTGCCGGATTTGGCGCCACGCGCGGCTTGCAAAATTGGCTGGATTCCAAATTTCTGCCTGCGACAAATCTTGACACCGGCTTGCGTAATTCGATCCGGACCAGTCTCGGTTATATCGGTATCACCCTTGCCATCTCGTTGGCGCTTTCACATGTCGGCCTGAGTTTCGAACGTTTTGCTCTGGTAGCAGGCGGTCTGTCTCTGGGTATCGGACTTGGCCTGCAGTCCATCGTCAATAATTTCGTGTCCGGGCTGATTTTGCTCTGGGAACGCGCCGTGCGCGTGGGAGATTGGGTTGTAGTCGGCAGTGAAGAGGGGTT
>JANXSV010000226.1 GCA_025356505.1 Methylovirgula sp. | reverse complement strand
CGGGCCGATGTCAGGATTTGATGAGCCTGGATTGAATGCTGAATATTTTGCCGGAACGCGCTACGAAGCGAATTTTCTGGTCAGCCTCGGCTATGCGGACACTGCTGCAACGAAAGAGCGTTTGCCTCGCTTCGGCTTTGACGAGGTTTGCAAGGTTCTCTGATAGCGTCGGGTTCGATGCGCACCGAGTGCGTGTCAACGCCATCGAAAATCTGCCGAACGTACCAACAAGACCAGATCGCTCCGTCACTCGTTGAACGGTGCGCTCTGGTCTCTTTTTAGGCTCGGGCGCGGAGCGGGGCCTCATTCGCCCCAGTGCGCATCTCTCCATCAGTGCGATTGAAGAGTATGCTGCGAATGGCGTCGAATTCGGCACTCAAAGCCTTCGAGATTTGCGCGCCGGACTTTTTCAGGTCGGTGGCATCAAGCTCTTGCCATTTGATCAGCAGCGCGACAGCACGCAAAGCACCGACAGACCCGGAGCAACTCTGAAGCGCGTGGCAAGATGAGTGAAACGCCGCGATGTCCAGGCTGAGTACCGCGTCCTTGATCGTATTTGCCAGGGCGTCGCTTTCAACAAGGAACTCCGAAATGATATCGTTGCAAAAATCTGTGCCGCCCAGGCGGGTTAGGTTTGCCAAAGTATCAAGATCAAGAGCGGGTTGGTCGTTGGGTATTGCCGCTGGTTGTGCAGCGGGCCGGGCGGCCTGCATCGGCTTATGACTGGAATAGGTGTTGGCCACCTGGCTGATGATCGCAATAAGACGGTCGGTCTCAATCGGCTTGGTGCAGAAAGCTTTGATGCCGGCATCGAGGCACCGCCGACGGGTTTGCTCGGATGCGTCCGCGGTGAGCGCGATGATTGGCGTATGTTCGTTGCCTTCATTTGAAAAATGGTAAAGGCGCGTTGCTTCCAGGCCATTCATGATGGGCATGTTGATATCCATCAGGGCAATATCGAACGAGTTCGATAGCAGCGTATCCAAGGCTTTTTCACCATCGTCAACGGCGACAACGACATGCCCGGCAAGCGTCAGAATTTTGGATATTATCTTTTGATTGGTGATGTTGTCTTCCGCAACCAATATGGATAGCGCACGGGACGGGACGCTTTCGACCACGCCATCCGGGAACAACATCCGCGTGGCCGGATCGGACGAAGGTGTTTGCAACGCTAACTGCTGCGCCTCGGACACGGGGGTGACTTCGATTTCAAACCAGAAATGGCTGCCTTGACCAAGGGCGCTGTTGACGCCGATTTTGCCGTCATAGAGATCCACGAGTTGCTTGGTGATGGCGAGACCGAGGCCGCTGCCACCAAATTGATCGATGATTGTTTCATCGGCTTGGGTGAAATGTTCGAAGATCTTGGTTTGCTTGTCCGGCGCTATGCCAATGCCGGTGTCGTAGATATTACAGCACAACACGACTTTGCCGCCGGTTGCCGGCTTGCTGTCGATTAAAACACGCACGGAGCCGCGAACCGTGAATTTGACCGCATTGCCGATCAGATTTATCAGAATTTCTTCAAGATGACGAAGATTGCCGAGGATGAATTTTGGTGTGTTCGGGTTAATTTCAACGACAAGCTGAGTTTCTTTGCTAAGGGCCTGCACATAAAGCATGGCTCTGATATCGGAGAGCAACTGGAAGAAGTCGATCTTTTCGATGGAGACTTCTTGTACATTTGCTTCGGCTTTGGCGATATTCAGAATTGAATTGATCAACCTCAGCAGGGAGCGGCCCGACGAGCTTATCGTGCGCACCATTCCGTCCTGTTCGCTTGTTAGCGATGTGCCTTGCAGCAGTTCTCCAAGACCGATGATGGATGTAAGCGGGGTTCGAAGTTCATGGCTGACACTGGCGATGAACATGCCTTTAGCCTTGTTGGCCTGTTCGGCCTTGTTCAAAGCGTTTGACATTTTTTTGATGAGACTGGAGGCATAAGCTGGCAGCATCACCAGACCGACGAACAGCCCAAAAGCGAGGTACGGGTGCGCAGACCAAAACGGATTGTGCGAAACAGCGTAGCTGAAGCCTGCGAGCGTGAGGGCGACTGCAAAATATAAGTAGTTATTGCCGAAGCGAAAACCGTTGCCCAGTATGACCCACAGAAACAAAGTATAGGCGACGGAAGTGAACTCGCCGCCGCACGCCATACCCAACGTAAGCGCGGCTATATCAATGACGATGCCAGCTAGACGCCTCCAGACAGCTATTTGCCGGGAATATATGAGATGCGCAAGCAGTAAAAGCCCTGCTGTAGAGTAGTAAAAATGGATGCTTTTAAGATTTTCAAGCAATGATGGCGTTACAATTTCTGTAG
>JANXSV010000124.1 GCA_025356505.1 Methylovirgula sp. | reverse complement strand
GCCGCAAGCCGTGGCTAGCTTTCTGCGAAATCTTGATGTTTTTGTGTTGCTGACACGCACAACGGGCTCGGTGCGCGAGCAATTCGGGAGGGTGATAGTCGAGGCCCAGAGCTGCGGGGTCCCGGTGATCGGCTCGGAATGTGGCTCGATTCCTGCTGTGATTGGCACAGGCGGCTGGGTCGTGCCGGAAAAGAGCCCGGAGAGCATAAAACGCTGTGTTTTGCATATTTTAGCCACTCCCGAAGAGCTGAAACAACGCGGAAAAGCCGGACTCGAGAATGTCGCTTCACGCTTCACCTTTCGTGTGGTGGCGCAGACGTTGGCAGCGTGCTGGCACAAGGCGTTTGAAGCTCGGCTTGGCCGCCGGAAGTGAAGCGAGGTTTGCCCGCCGAAGGTGAAGGTGGGGCTTTTGGCTTCGCGATGTTTACACCCGCTGAATGTGCATGGCTTCGGTGGTGTTCAAATCCCAAGTTTCAAGCGTGAACGTCGTCCGAGAGTTCTTGGTTCACTGAGTTCTTGGTTCAGTGAGTTCTTGGTGCAAAGAATTCTTGAACAGCGTTCATAAATGTGATCATGTGTCTTTTGAACAGTGTTCAAACAGATTGTAGGTGGGTGTGAATTTCCGAAGCTCGCCTTATCACAGCTCACGCGCAGCACCTACAGGTTGTAATTTCTTCATGAAATAAAAATACAACCCGGCCTCAAAAAAATTAACGGAAGCGTGAGAGCGTTCGGTGTTTGCGAAAATGCAGAGGCCGACAAGTCTCCGCGGCGGTTTTGTTTCGAAGGAGTGATGAATTTGTCCTCAGATGGCGTTTGTTACAGATAAATTTATCACATCACATGCCCATGGGGATTTGCGGCGCGTAAATAGTGTCTAGTACCCATTCAAATCGACTATGATTGCGTCGAAATACGCTGGAATCAACGGAGAGACACTGATGACGAGCCTGCTGACCGAAAAGCGTTTTGCGCCGCTGTTTCTCACCCAGTTTTTCTCGGCTTTTAATGACAATTTCCTCAAAAACACGTTGATTTTTCTCATTTTGTTTCAAATGGCGGGGCCACAAGGCGAGTCTCTGGTGACAATCGCCGGGGCAATTTTCATTTTTCCGTTTTTCATTCTCTCGGGGGTGGGAGGCGAGCTGGCTGACAAATTCGATAAGGGCGTCGTTGCCCGGCGCTTGAAGCTGGTTGAATTTGTCGCCGCGGCCATTGCCGTTGGCGGATTTTGGTTTCACTCTATCCCGATTCTGATCTTCGCGTTGTTCCTATTTGGCGTGATAGCGGCGCTGTTCGGACCCTTGAAATACGGTATCCTGCCGGATCATCTGAAAATGGAAGAGCTGCCAAAGGGCAACGCGCTCATTGAAGGCGGCACTTTCTTGGCAGTTTTACTCGGCACTATGGCCGGGGGATTCGCTATGCAGGGGGGAGGCGATCCGGCGCAATTTTCGATTGGCATGTTGGTGCTTGCCGCGCTTTGCTACGCATCAAGCTGGTATATTCCGGCCACGGGAAGCGCCGCGCCGGATTTGAAGCTGAACTTCAACCTGTTCACGTCAACGCGCGACTTGCTCAAAACCCTCTGGCGCGATGCCAGACTCTGGCGCACAGGCGTCATGTCGAGCTTATTCTGGATGGTCGGGGCGATTGTGCTGTCGCTTTTGCCGCCGCTCGTGAAAACGACGATGGGAGGAGAAGAGCTTATCGTCAGCGCTTATCTGGCGGTTTTTGCCATTTCGATCGCTATCGGCTCGGCTATCGGGTCTTTCCTGTCCAGCGGACGCATCGTGCTGCTGCCAGCGCCCGTTTCCATGATTTTTATGGGTCTGTGGTCGCTTGATCTTGCCTATGAAGTCGCCAGTCTTGCGCCTGCAGCGGAAGTTCACGGGGTCGCGGCGTTCTTTTCGACATGGTCTGCCTGGCATGTGGCCATAGACCTGGCGGGGCTGGCCATTGCGGGCGGGATTTTTATCGTGCCCACATTTGCGTCCATTCAGGCATGGGCGCCAGCCGAACATCGCGCACGCATCATCGGCGCGGTCAACGTGCTGAATGCGGCCTTCATGGTGGGCGGAGCAGGGGTGATCGGGGCGCTGCAGGCGGCGGGATTCAGCCTTGCGATGGTGTTCGCGCTGGTTGGCGGCGTTTGTTTGCTGTCGGCGATTTGGATTTTTGCGATCCTGCCGACAAATCCGTTGCGCGATTTTATTTCCATCGTTTTGAGGGCGTTCTACCGCACCGAAATCACTGGAATGGAGAATATCGCCAAAGCAGGCCCGAACGCTATTATCGCATTGAATCATGTCAGCTTTCTTGATGCGGCGTTGGCGCTTTCAATGCTGGATAAAGACCCTGTCTTCGCCATTGACCATACAATCGCGCAGCGGTGGTGGGTGAAGCCGTTTCTCCGCCTCACACGCGCCATGCCGCTGGATCCGACACGGCCATTGGCCACACGGCGGCTGATCAATGCGGTTCAGGGCGGCGATAGTCTGGTTATCTTTCCTGAAGGACGGCTGACGGTGACTGGCGGTCTGATGAAGGTTTACGATGGGGCGGGTCTCATCGCAGAAAAGTCCGGCGTGAAGGTGGTACCGGTTCGCATTGAAGGCTTTGAAGCCACGATCTTTTCTCGATTGAACCGATTGCAGGTGCGGCGGCGGTGGTTTCCCAAGGTGAAGGTCACGGTGCTCGAGCCTGTTGATATGAAGGTTGACCCTAACTTGAAAGGCAAGGCGCGGCGGCAGGCATCCGGCGCGGCGCTGTACCAGATCATGTCCGATATGATCTTTAAGACCTCGAACATCGACCGCAGCGTGTTTGACGCGGTCGTCGAAGCCGCAAAAATCCATGGCACGAGCCGGATCTGCCTGGAGGACCCGGTGAGTGGCGCGCTGACATATAAACGCTTGCTCATCGG
>JANXSV010000088.1 GCA_025356505.1 Methylovirgula sp. | reverse complement strand
TCTCTCAAACAAAGAGAGGTTTGCGCTTCATGGCTTAGTTAAGGTCGTTCGATTTATGTCACAGCTTCGGCGTGTTTACCTCGATTATAATGCGTCAGCTCCGCTTCACAGCGCAGCTGCGGAAGCTATTTTGCAGGCATTGCAGCTAGGCAATCCCTCGTCCGTGCATTTTGAGGGCCGCGCCGCCCGTGCCGCGATAGAGAAGGCGCGTGCGCAGGTCGCTGCTCTTGTTGGCGGTGAGGCCAAAAATGTTATCTTCACCTCTGGCGGAACAGAAGCCGCTGCCACCGCACTAACTCCGGCGCTGAGGGGTCCGAGTGACGCAAACCGCGTGGCGCACGCTGGTCTGTCGCGTCTGGGCATTGCCGCTGTTGAACATGCCTGCATTTTGAACGGTCATCGCTTCGCACCCGAAACCGTAACTGTGCTCCCGGTCGACACCCGCGGCCTAATAGATATTGACGCATTGAAGCTGTGGCTGGCGGGTTCGTCAGACAGGCCAATTGTGGCTCTGCAATACGCCAATAACGAAACCGGCGTCATTCAGCCTGTTCGTGACGTCGCGGACGTGGTGCACGCTGCGGGCGGCTTGCTGGTCTGCGATGCCGTGCAGGCGGCCGGCAAAGTTCCGCTCACCTTCGCGTGTGGCGCTGATGTGCTGCTCCTTTCGGCGCATAAATTTGGCGGGCCCAAAGGGGGAGGCGCGCTCGTGCTCGCCTCGGACGGCCTCCAATTGACAGCGCCGCTGCTGCGTGGCGGCGGGCAGGAAAAAGGCCAGCGCGGTGGAACGCAAAATGTCGCCGCGATTGTTGGCTTTGGTGCCGCGGCAGCCAAACATCTTGAAATACCGCAACTGCGCGAGGATTTCGAGCGGGCGATCCTGCATTGCGCGCCAGAGGCTGTGATCTTCGGCCAAAACGTGGAGCGGCTGCCAAATACGATTTGTTTCGCCGTGCCGGACACCAGCGCGGAGACGTTACTGATCTCGTTCGATATGGAGGGCATTGCCCTGTCGTCAGGGTCTGCTTGCTCATCGGGCAAGGTCTCGGCGTCTCACGTGCTGAAGGCGATGGCTGTTCCGGAAAACCTCACAAGGGCCGCGCTTCGGCTTAGCTTCGGCTGGGGGACAGCGCCGGAAGATGTCAGCGCATTTGCGGTCGCATTCACCAAAATCATGGCCAAAAACCGGGCGCGAAAACAAATACATGCGGCTTAAACACTGGAATTTGGCTCAAAAACCTATATGTAAAACGACAACCCTCGGCTTTTGAACCGGCAGGTTAGGAGATAAAATGGCAGCGGTACAGGAAACCGTCGATCAGGTTAAGTCCATCGACGTGAGCGAATATAAGTATGGCTTTGTCTCGGACATCGCCTCGGAGCTCGCCCCGAAAGGCTTGAGCGAGGACATCGTCCGCTACATCTCTGCCAAAAAGAACGAGCCATCCTGGTTGCTGGAATGGCGGCTGGATGCTTATCGTCGCTGGTTGACCATGCAGGAGCCGACATGGGCGCGGGTGAAATATCCTAAAATCGACTTTCAGGACCTGTATTATTACTCGCAGCCAAAAAGCATGTCGGGCCCTAAGTCGCTTGACGAGGTCGATCCGGAACTGCTCCGGGTCTATGAAAAGCTAGGCATTCCGCTGTTCGAACAGGAAATTCTGGCTGGCGTCGAGCGCCCCAAGGTTGCTGTTGATGCCGTGTTCGATTCTGTTTCTGTTGCCACGACTTTCAGGGCCGAATTGGCCAAAGTCGGCGTCATCTTCTGCTCGTTTTCCGAGGCGGTGCACAATCACCCCGATTTGGTGAAGCAATATCTCGGCACTGTGGTCCCGGTTACCGACAATTATTATGCGACGCTGAACTCCGCCGTGTTCTCCGATGGTTCGTTTGTTTACATACCGCCGGGCGTACGTTGCCCGATGGAGCTTTCGACATATTTCCGTATCAACGAGAAAAACACCGGCCAGTTCGAGCGCACCCTGATTATTGCCGACAAGGGCGCCTACGTCTCCTATCTCGAAGGCTGCACTGCGCCCAAGCGCGACGAAAACCAGCTCCACGCCGCTGTGGTCGAACTGGTGACCCTCGACGATGCGGAGATCAAATATTCGACCGTCCAAAATTGGTATCCGGGCGATGCGGAAGGAAAGGGCGGCATTTATAACTTCGTCACCAAGCGTGGCGATTGCCGCGGCGCGAACTCCAAAATCTCCTGGACTCAGGTGGAAACCGGCTCGGCGATCACCTGGAAATATCCGTCATGCATTTTGCGTGGCGATAATTCGCGCGGCGAATTCTATTCGATCGCCATTTCCAATGGTTATCAGCAGGTCGACAGTGGCACCAAGATGATCCATCTTGGCAAAAATACCTCTAGCCGCATCATCGCCAAGGGCATCGCCGCCGGACACAGCGACAACACTTATCGCGGTCAGGTCTCAGCCCACCGCAAGGCCACCAACGCCCGCAACTTCACCAATTGCGACAGCTTGCTCATCGGCAACAAATGCGGTGCGCATACTGTGCCCTATATCGAGAGCAACAACGCCTCCGCCACCTTCGAACATGAAGCCACAACCTCGAAAATCTCGGAAGATCAGCTGTTCTATTGCTTGCAGCGCGGCCTTGACGCCGAAGAGGCAACAGCGCTCATCGTCAACGGATTTGTCCGCGATGTGCTCCAGCAACTGCCAATGGAATTCGCGGTTGAGGCGCAAAAGCTCATCGCCATCTCGCTCGAAGGGAGCGTGGGGTAATCCCTGCGCAAGTTTGGGGACGCACCCATGGTTGAAATGGCTGAAGAAGGCACCCTCACTGATGACCGCATAGAGCGCAAGGTTGCCGCCTATCGCCGCTATCTGCGCATCCTGAAAAGCCTTCAGCACGACGAAGAGTTCAAGGACGATATTGAAACGCTGGTGTTCCTCTATGGCGACACCGCGCAAATTCACGCCAATAGCGAAGACCGCACCCATTTTCTTGCGACCATCGAATATCGTAATAGCTGCATTTGCCTGCATCTTCGCCGCGCCGCCGCCGCGGATGCCGCGCATGTCGACAGGCAATACGCCTGCTCGCTGTCTCTGGTTGATGGAACCGAGGAAGAGCTCCTGCTCGATGAGGTCTATGAACAATTCGGGGTGATTTTGAAAAC
>JANXSV010000084.1 GCA_025356505.1 Methylovirgula sp. | reverse complement strand
CGATCCCGGAAATGCCGCATCGCATGAATGAGATTGTTACAGTGTCTCTGCGGCGGAAATGCATCCGAACCGGTTCTACCAAAGGCGCACCGTCTCATGTGTGATGCCGACGCCCCCGTTCGTGCAGCAGATCCTCGACATTGCGCAGAGATAGCGGATATCGGAGTTTCGACTAATACTTCACCATGGAACGATTTGACGTTCTAGGAGTTTTTAGTTTCGGAAAACCATTTCCTATTCTGTCAATATTCAGACGGTTAAACTGCTAAACTTTTCGAAAATCGCACTACGGCCAGACTAGCGCTGTGTGAGATATAAATTCATTGGAGAACTGTAATGGGTAAAATTAAGGATTTGCTATTGGCGGGGTCGATTCTGCCGTCGCTCGCTTTGGGTCATACCTTATCGATAGCAGGAGAATTGCCCGGGAAAGTATTGTTGTTAGCACAAGCTGAAGCTCCTGCACCCAGTGACGAAGAGATTTTGCGCTTAAAACGGCAAGGAGCTGAGCCGCCTAAGCTGGCCGCTCCACCCAAAGTTAAAGAGCCTTCAGTAGCTCCTCCTGTTGAGCCGGCCCCTAAAAAGTCGCCCGTACCTGCCAAGCCCGCCGACCTATCTCCAAACTCGGTTAAACCAAGTTCTCCCTCGGTCTCCCCAGTGGCTCCGGTCCCCGGGAATGCTCCCTCCGCCGTTAAGCCGGCCGTGCCTTCAAATTCACTGGGTGTGCCAACTGCGCCGGGAACACCGAATGCGGTAAAACCACCAGCGACACCCTCAAATGCTGTGCCGGCTCCCGCCCCCTCTCCGCAGACCCCCCCTGGAGCGACAAAGCCATCTGCACCGTCGACAAATGCTTTGCCAGTGCCGGTTCCCTCTCCACAGAATGGACCTGCGGCCGTCAAGCCTGTCCGACCGAATGATGCGGTGCCAGTCGCTCCCAATACGAATCAGGTGCCGAATGCGGTGAAACCTGCGGCACCCACGCAAGCTCCGGCTGCCGTGCCGTCTAATTCACCCCCGGCAGCAAAACCGGCATTGCCGTCTAATATAGCGCCGTCCAATCCGGCACCCCAAAATGCACCCGCAGCGATTAAGCCCGCTATGCCTCCTTCAAATGCACCCCCGGTTACTCCTGTCCCAAACGTGAACCCGGTCGCTCCTGCGCTCCAAACTGCACCTGGTATGGCCCCAGCTCCTGGGAATGCGAATCCGCCCGCAGCAACTTCAAAAAGCGGTGGCATTACCCCGTCGGCTGCAGCCGCAATCGGCGTGGGGGCAGGTCTAATTGGTGGCTTTGTCGCTGGCGCTGCCGTTCAGCAATACTCGGACGTCCAGAGCCAGCGTCAACAATTCAATGGAGATGGCTTCACCTTATATCGCGAGCCAGGCCGTACTATTATTCAGCAAGACGACCAATATATCGTTCGCCACGATGAAACACTTCGTTTCCGCGAAGTTGGCGAAAATGTTCAAACAGTTCGGCAGGATGAAACTCTTGTCACCGTATTGCGTCGTCCAGACGGCGATCAAATTATTACTGTTACAGACCTTAATGGCCGACTACTTCGGCGGGTTAGGCACCTTAGAGATGGGCGCGAGCTCGTCTTGATTGACAATGCCTATTCCGGCCCGGAGCGGAGCTACCGAGATAACATTGTGGTACTAGCGTTGCCCACTTTGACAATTCCGCAGGATCGTTACGTGGTGGAAGCAGAGAGTGTGCCGGAAGACGTATTGTATGAAACGCTTTTGGCTCCCCCGGTCTCGGCCTTGCCGCGTCGATACACTCTAGACGAAGTACGCCTCAGTCCGGATCTTCGCAACCACATGCGCTCGGTTCAACTCAACACCATCAACTTCGAGACTGCGTCTTGGACCATTGCGGACGATCAGGTAGACCAGCTCTCAAATATCTCTAAAGCACTACTCCAAGCTATCAAGAAAAATCCAAGCGAAGTGTTTATGGTTGAGGGCTACACTGATGCGGTGGGTTCCGAGGTGGACAACTTATCTCTTTCAGATCGCCGCGCCGAGGCCGTTGCAACTCTGTTGACGAAAAATTTCGCTGTACCACCCGAAAATCTCACCAGCCAAGGGTATGGAAAGCAATTTTTAAAGATCAACACGCAAGAGGCATCGCGAGATAACAGACGTGTTGTGATACGGCGCATCACGCCGCTACTCAACAGCTCCCAGGCTGGGAAATAGCCAACCATAAAGTCAAAAACCGTTCGGCATTCCTTGAGGAGTGCCGATTTATATGTGGACTTTGTCCGTCGGCAAATTAAAATTGCGGGCTGTTGTTTCCTGATGAACCAAATTCAGAAGCAGTCCTTATTGTTCGACAGGAAAGATTTAAGAATTGATCCCCTGAGAGAACATTGAAGTTTCTATATACCGTCCGAAAGCCGCCCACTAGGCAGACATTGACCAGTTCATGCTTCGAGCGGAAGAGCGTGACCATGCCTGCGTTGGACTTGTTCTAAATGTAGAAGTCGCGCTTTATGAGGTCTGTTCAAATTAGCTAGCAATTCACAAGAGCTTGCGCGGCACCCTTGCTATGGCGGCTGGCCTGTAAACGTGCGCGTATATGAAAAAATATTGTGAATCTGAAAGTTCTGTAAATGTTCCCGATCCCGTGCGAGTGAATAATACTCCGCGACCTAGGCCAAGCGCCACCGATTCTCAAGCATTTGTATGTCGTTTTGTAAAAAATTATTCAAGCATTTCTAAAAACTGTGCAATATCAGTACATTATAGAAATAACTGGCGGAGAGAGCGGGATTCGAACCCGCGTTACAGTTTCCCGTAAACACACTTTCCAGGCGTGCGCCTTCAACCACTCGGCCACCTCTCCGCGTTTTGCTTAACGCGTTTTGCCACAAACGATTGGTTGCGCCGTTTGCATTTTCACAGCCCCTTGGGGCAGCAAATTTGGCCGCACTATAGGCACGGCGCGCCTTGCGTCAATAGATTTGCGACTGTTTTATGTGGTCAATGCCCCTCTCGGCCGCGCTTTAACCCGATATCGGAAAAACTATCGACAGCGATGCGGCGCTTGGCTATCACATGCGCCATGGTGCGGATTTTGGTTTTCATTTTGGCTTTGCTGGCGAACGCGGCAGGCTTTGCACAGGCGGTTGTAGATGGCACGATCAGCATCGGTGCCGATGCGATTGTGGTGACATCGTTCGAAAAGCTGGTTGAAATGATCCGGCCCGGTCTGGTTGGGCAAGTCCACGACGACATAATTGCCTTGGCTCCGGCGCTATGGGACTCCGGACTGCGCTATGTTTTTCTTGCCCCGGCCTTTCTTGTTTTATGGGCGATCGGCTTTGTGCTCTATGTGGTTTCGCGCAAGCGGCGGCCCGAAATCGGCGTATCCAACCGCGATCGGTAGCTGGCTGCCTCTCGCCTTTTTGATCGCCGCAATGTGATCAGGCGTGAGTGGCAAGCCTTGAAATTGCGCCTATATTGCATGAGTAACAAGGAGCAGATCATGTTCTCATTTCGTAAAAGCCCGGTTATGCCAACTCCAGCGCAAGCACTGCCCGGGCGCGCAAGGCCACTTCCCACCGCCACGACACATTTCGTGCTGAAAACACCGTTGAAGGATGTTCCGGCAGGGCATGAGGTTGCGATATTCGGTTTGGGATGTTTCTGGGGTGCCGAGCGTAAATTCTGGCAACTGGGAGCGGGCATAACGTCCACGTCTGTTGGCTATGCAGGCGGCATGACGCCAAACCCGACCTATGAAGAAACCTGCACCGGCCTCACCGGCCATAACGAAGTTGTGCGGGTGGTGTATGACCCCGCGCAGGTGTCTTACGCAGCGCTGCTCAAGACTTTTTGGGAAAACCACGACCCGACCCAAGGCATGCGCCAAGGCGGAGATGCCGGTACGCAATATCGCTCCGGCATTTATGCAACGAGCGCCGCGCAAAAGGCCGAAGCCCTCGCCTCGCGCGATGTTTTTGCTGTCGCGCTGGCCAAAAAGGGTTTTGGACCGATTACAACCGAAATTGTCGACGCGCCGGAATTTTACTATGCCGAGGACTATCACCAGCAATATCTGGCGAAAAACCCCGGCGGATATTGCGGTTTAGGTGGCACTGGCGTCACCTGCGCCATCGGGATCGGCGTTGCCGCCTGAATTAACCCGCATAGCTCTGGCCGACTTTGACGCGTTTTGCGCCGCCTTGCCGCACACCACATTGGTTGTGCAGTGGGGCGGCGCTCACGTTTGGAAGGTGGGCGGCAAAATGTTTGCCATCGCACGCCTTGGCGGCGATGAGGATGCGCTAAGCTTCAAGGCCACGCCGCAGGCTTTCGCAATTCTACTGGAAAGCAGAGAATTTGTCCCCGCACCCTATTTGGCGCGCGCGGAGTGGGTGGCTCTTGGCCCAGATTGCGCTTTGCCGCAGGCCGATTTGCATGCATATTTGGCGCAAGCGCACCGCACGGTGTTTGCGAAATTACCGCGTAAAATGCGGGCAGAATTATCGGGTCAGGGCGGATGGCAAACAAAAATATCGCGCAACGGCTGATGCTGGCGAGCCGCTGGCTCATGGCACCTTTTTACCTGTTTCTGATTGTCGGTCTCGCGCTGCTGGTTTACACGGCCGCTATGCATCTGTGGCACCTGATTACGCATATCACCAGTTTCGACGAAAGCCAGGTAACGATTGAACTCCTGAAGCTGGTGGATCTTACGCTGCTGGCCAGCTTGATTGTAATTGTCGTGATTTCCGGCTTTGAGAATTACCTCACCCATATCCAGAAAGAGGAAAATTCCACTTGGCCGGTTTGGATGAGCCAGATTGATTTTGCCGCGCTGAAACTTAAACTGATCGCCTCCATAACGGCGATCGCCTCGATTCAGGTTTTGGAAACCTTCATCAATGTGGAAGCGACCAAGGACCGCGATATCATGTGGTCCATCGCGGTGTTGCTGTGTTTTGTATTTGTCGGGCTTCTGCTGGCGCTGACCGACTA
>JANXSV010000074.1 GCA_025356505.1 Methylovirgula sp. | reverse complement strand
CGGCCAAGCTACCCCACCGACACCAACAGCCGCAACTGCGCCTGTAGCGATGTAGAGAAAATCCCTGCGCGAGGGCTCTGGAGCGTCGGAATCAATTTGTGCATGTGACGAGGTAGACAAAAGAACCCCCAAACTTCCATTTCAAGTAAGCCGATCGGCTTTTTAGGGCCGACCTTCGTTCAAATTAAATACAGTGGCCCGTATGGTCGAACAATGCGACGCAACGCCGCCGTTCGAAAAGTTCTGCAAAATCCCACGATTTTTCGTTATTTCGCACCGTTCGCCTGTCTTGTCCAGATAACTTCGTGAACTTGTTTAAGTTCACATCGATTTTACCGAACGCACAGTTTTTCAAAGTCGATCAAGCGGCGCTGAACCGCCGGGCCAGCGCGAGCGCACGGCGCATTCCCGCAACTTGGAGGCCCCCGGCAGTCTTACGCGCCAAGGTAACAAAATGGCCAAGCCGTTGAGCGAATTCCGGCACATCGCCCGTCTCATAGCCCGTCAATCCAGCGTCGAAGGCAGCACGTTCTTCCGGCGAGCCGCCATTTCGTAGCGCAAGGGCAAACGCCAGGCTCGCGCCATTGTCAGGCTCTAAAGCCCGGGCAACGCGGTACAAATTGATAAAGCGCTTAATATCGCGCGGCGCGGGCCCAACCCATTCCGCCAATCCATTGAGCAAGGCAATTTCCTTTTGCGTCAGCGGCTGGTCATAAACCGATTGGGTCGGGTCTATGGCTATAACTTCGGGCAGCGGGTTTGGCTCGAGCAAAGACGTAATGAGACGTCCTTGATCGCGATTATAGCCGCGCACCCCTAAATCATACGGAATTTGTACCATACGTGCCACGGCATCCGTGGCGAGTGAGGCCGAGCCCACAGTAATCACGGACGCGATGGCGCTGCCGGCAAGACATTCGTGCAGCTCGCGCTCGCAAGCTGCTTGATCCGCTGCGGTTAGGCTATCGAAACCGTCAAAGCACACAATAATTCTCTGGGGCAAGGGGGCGCTGGCCTTGCCGGTCGCGTTGTCCCGATTGGCAATAAGTTCATTGAGTGACCGTAAAAATGCCGATGCGGACGCCTGCCGGTTGGAATTTGCGACAAACGCGGGCACAGTGCCACCCGGCGTTGAGCGCACGCTGCGCCCGCGCGCTTGAGCCTCAGCGGCGCGTTTGGCAGCAATGTCAACTTCCTGAGACAGCATATTCACCCGCTGGGTTTGATGCGCCAGCAATCCGTCAATATCGCGTTTTCGAGCCGATACATCTGCGCGCAACAGGCCGACACCATGCGACACAGGCATAAAAAAGCGGATTGCCCGCGACACATTCCAGAGCAAGAATGCGAATGTCAGGACTAGAAATCCTGCCTGAATCACATGTAGCCAGTCAGCATGGGAGGTGAGATAGTTCGCCACTGGCTGAATGTTTTCCGGCCAGCTTTTGAGGCTCGCTGTCCAGGTCGCCTGAGTCTGGATTGCGAAACCCGCAGCCCACGCGAAAAAAAGTGAGACCAGCGCCAGCAAAATGAGTTTGGTCTGGCCTTTAAAAGCCCAGAGCGAGCGCAAAAAGCCGCCAAACCGCGGGAATGCTCCCCGCGCGTCCGCAACATCGCGAATCAGAGTTTTAAACGTCTGCAAAGGATCGGATGCCTCAAACCCGAAAGCGCGCAGGCGCGGCTCCAACATGCCACGCCGTTTGCGCGCATAAGCATCAACCCTCGACCCCGCCGCCTCGAACAGCACCGTATCGGCAAGGCGGGCATTTCGCCCGTTCAAATCGTGCAGAACCTGCCTTTCCGTGTCCAGCCTTTGGCGCGTCTCGCCCAGAGTTTCCTGAGCTTCGCGCGCAACCTGTTGCGGATCGCGCCCTGCATGCTGGGTTTCATCAAGCAATTGCCCATAGCCCGCGCGCGACAAGGCCTCGTGAATGCTCCCTGCCAAGGTGGAGACAGCCGATGCTCCGCTTTGCAACACCGCTTTGGCTATAACGATTTTAGAATGGAACGGGCCGGATGGTGCCTTTTCCGCAGCGACACCGAGCGCCTGAACCCTTTCGAGCACCAGCGCAACAAATGTGCTCTTGCCAACGCCCGGGCCTCCGAACAGCCCGAGTGTGACGGGGGTCTGCGTGCCCTTATGCACCAGCATCTCAGCAAGAACCGCCGCATCAACCGCATCACCCAGCAGATCCACCGGACTGGCGGCATCTGACGAAAATACTCGGGAAACCACTTTGATTGACGATGGTGCAGCGACGTAGGACGCCGCCTCTGGTGTCATCATCGGTGCAGATTCAAAGCTTGGCTCGATGGCCGCCGTCTTGAATTTTGCAGCGGCAACCTTGGGAAGGGATTTTTCGAAAGAATTTTCGGTGACCGTCACAACGGACCTCCAGAGAAAGGGATGCGGTTAAATGCGTGGCAAACTGGGGCAAAATCAAGTCTCGGCCCATAACTCAATAATTTTTGCTCGACGCTGCTCTCACCAAACGGTTTGCGGCATCGAAAAGAAAGCATTTTCAAGAGCTCAATTGCGCCTTGACCAGTCCACTGGCTTTTCCAAAATCCATCGTACCGGCATATTTGGCTTTAAGGACCGCCACAACCTTGCCCATGTCCTTCATGCCCTGCGCGTTGATGTCGGCGATAGCGGCTTTGATTGCGGCGAGCGCCTCCTCGTCTGACATTTGCACAGGCAGGAATTCGCTGATGATGCTGATTTCGCTGCGCTCGACGGCAGCTAGATCCTCTCGACCGGCTTTCTCATATATCGACAAAGACTCCTGCCGCTTTTTTACCATCTTCTGGAGCAGCGCCAAAACGTCTTCCTCGGTCACGACTTTGCCGAGGCCGCGCGCCTCGATATCCTTGTCCTTGAGCTCGGCCTGCATCATGCGAACTGCGGAAATACGGGGCTTATCGCCAGCTTTCATCGCTGTTTTCAGTGTTTCCATCAGTTTTTCGCGCATTGCAAATTCCTTTATCGCCTTGACCTTCAACGCCGCTTGCGTCAAAGCATCGTCGTCATCACATCTATCCAAAATATACGAACGCTTCTGTAGGACGACCATGCCCGCTGTTCAAGACAAAGTAGCAACCGCCCCCGCTTCTGGCGGCTGGACTGTCCCTAAATGCACAGCAATCGTTGTTTTGAGTGACGGGACGGTGCTTGAGGGCTTTGGTTTGGGTGCGGTTGGCACGGCTGTGGGCGAAATCTGTTTCAATACCGCCATGACCGGATATGAGGAAATTCTCACTGATCCGTCCTACGCCGGGCAGATCGTAACCTTCACCTTTCCCCACATCGGCAATGTCGGCACCAATGAGGAAGACATCGAAACCCTCGACATGTCCCGGACGCGCGGAGCCCGCGGCCTCATTGTCCAGAGCCACATTACCAACCCGTCGAACTATCGCCATACAAAACATCTGGATAGCTGGCTGAAAGAGCGCCACATCATTGGCCTGTCTGGAATTGACACCCGCGCCCTCACAACTTTGATACGTGACAAGGGCATGCCAAATGCGGTGATTTCGCATCATCCCGATGGCAAATTTGATATTGAAGCTCTGAAGGCACAGGCCGCCGGTTGGCCAGGTCTTGAAGGCATGGACCTGGTACCGGACGTCACAAGTGCGCATGTCCAGGAATGGAACCAGACGACCTGGGTTGCTGCAACGGGGTACGGCGTCTCGGGCGGGCAAGGCCATCATGTTGTTGCGCTTGATTTTGGTGCCAAGCGTAACATTCTTCGTTTGCTGGCTGAGGCTGGTTGTAAAGTGACCGTGATGCCAAGCACAACCAGCGCTGCGGATATCTTATCTTTGAACCCTGATGGCGTGTTTCTCTCAAACGGACCCGGAGATCCTGCGGAAACAGGCAAATATGCCGTTCCGACCATCAAGACCCTGCTGGAGAAGCGCGTTCCCGTCTTTGGAATTTGCCTCGGGCATCAGATGCTGGGGCTGGCTGTTGGCGCCGCAACCTTGAAAATGCATCAGGGCCACCATGGCGCCAATCACCCTGTTATGGATTTTACCACGAACAAGGTTGAAATTGTCTCCATGAATCATGGCTTTGCCGTGGATTCCGCGACCCTGCCCGCCAATGTAACGGAAACCCACCGCTCACTGTTTGATGGAACAAACTGTGGACTGTCCCTGACCGACCGTCCGGCCTTTTCCGTGCAGCATCACCCGGAAGCCTCCCCCGGACCGCAGGACAGCCACTATCTTTTCAAGCGCTTTGTAGATCTCATGACGGCAAACAAAGCCTAGTCTCTGGACTTGCTGAGACAAAAAATGGCCTGATCGCCAAACAGGTTCCACAAAGCCCAAGGTGCATTGACCATTATGCGCTGGCCAAAGCGGTCCAAGGCCACGGCATTTTCAATTTTTGCATCCATAATCCGTGCCAAAGCCACGAAATCGGCAATGGTACAAAAATGTATATTGGGCGTGTCGAACCATGAATAGCTCAGGTTCTCGGTGACCGGCATACGGCCCTTGAACAAAATTTGGCTCCGGATTCGCCAATGCGCAAAATTTGGGAAGGACACGATGGCGCGTTTGCCTATGCGTAACATATCCGCCAGCACATCCTTGGGCCGGTGCGTCGCTTGCAGCGTCTGCGACAGGATAACATAGTCAAAAGCGCCATCCGGGTAAGAGGCCAGATCCTTGTCGGCATCGCCCTGCACAACCGAAAGCCCGCGGCTCACAGCTTCATTGACCCCGCGCTGGGACAGCTCGATGCCGCGCGCGTCACAACCGCGCTTTTCCGCCAGCAATGCCAGCAGCGCGCCATTACCGCAGCCCACATCAAGAACCCGCGCGCCGGGCTCCACCATTTCCGCAACCGTCAAAAAATCAACACGCGCCGAATCACGTGCTGCAAGATGCTCAGTCATGATTTGGTGCTCTGGGTCGTAGGATTTGAAATTATGCCACTCGACCGTGCCGCAGCCTCGAGAAAACCGCGGGTCGTGCCCATAAAATCCGGCTCATCAAGCAAAAATGCGTCATGGCCCTTATCGGACTCAATTTCCACAAATGACACGGAGGCCCCAGCAGCGTTGAGCGCATGAACGATCGCGCGTGAGGCCGATGTGGGATAGAGCCAGTCGGTACTGAACGATACCACGCAAAAGCGCGTCTTCGTGCCGGCAAAGGCCGCTGCCAGTGAACCGCCATATTCGCCCGCAAGATCAAAATAGTCACAGGCGCGCGTCACATAGAGGTAGGAATTGGCATCAAACCGGTCGACAAAGCTTGCGCCCTGGTAGCGCAAATAGTTTTCAACCTGAAACTCCGCGTCAAAGGAAAACGATCTTTCTGCCCCCGATTGCATGTTTCGGCCAAACTTTCTTTGCAGGGCTTCGTCGGAAAGGTAGGTGATGTGGGCGGCCATACGCGCCACAGCAAGGCCCTTTGAGGGCGCGACATCTTCATCAAGATACCGACCGCCGCGCCAATCCGGATCGGCCATAATCGACTGCCTGCCCACCTCATGAAAGGCAATATTCTGCGACGAATGTTTGGGCGCCGTGGCAATCGGCAGGGCGCAATAAACCCGCTCCGGATAGGTCGCTGCCCACTGCAACACTTGCATGCCGCCCATAGAACCGCCCGCGACGCAAAACAGCCGCTCAATTCCAAGATAGTCAATCAAACGCGCCTGCGCCCGCACCATGTCCCTTATGGTCAGAACCGGCAAATCCAGCCCGAAACTTTTACCCGTCGCCGGATTGCTCGAAGCCGGTCCTGTGGATCCCATACATCCACCGATCACATTCGAACAAATGACAAAGTAGATGTTCGTATCTATCGGACGGCCCGGCCCGGCCATATTTTCCCACCAACCCGCCTTACCGGTAATCGGATTGGCATTAGCGACATGCTGATCTCCCGTGAGCGCGTGACAAATGAGCACCGCATTCGACTTTTGCGCATTCAAAACGCCATAGGTTTGGTATGCCAAAGTGAGCGGCGTGAGGCGTCCGCCGGAATCGAGGTGCAGCGCATCAGCGGCATCAAAGCGCACGACAAGGCTATGAGGCGCATCCGCTTCACGCAAAGACTGCTGCTTCAAATTGCGTTCTGCACCGGGTTTCGTCGACATTCTCTCGCCAGAGTTCTTTATGAAGAACAATTCGTCCTTTAATTAGAATACATCATAAGAGCGGTCAAGCAATCCTTGCGCCCGCCTTTGCGCCTTTTGCAAGGGGCTTTGCCATAAGTCTTTGCATTGTGTCGTGCTGGTGGTTAGAACCACCTAAGGCGCTGTTGGCCTAAGGCCATTCACCTTGCCCAGGGTCGTTCTTGTTTACCAGTGAGCATGTTTGATTTTCCCATGACACAGCTTAACGCCACCGACATTAACGCCACTGAGACTTTGGCCGACCTCCGCGTTGATATTGATAAGATCGACGAGAAGATGCATGCATTATTAATCGAGCGCGGCACCATCATAGATCGGGTTATTGCGGCAAAAGCCCGTCAGGGCGGCGGTTCACCCTTTCGTCCCGGCCGTGAAGCCAGCATGATGCGCGCGCTTGTCGAACGGCACGCAGGACATCTGCCGCTGGACACGGTTGAATCGATCTGGCGGATCATTATCTCCACCTTCACCTTCGTGCAATCGCCCTACAGCGTCCACGCTGATGCCTCGGCTGGTGATGCGGCCATGCGCGATTCTGTGCGGTTTCACTTTGGTTTCACCGTGCCCTACATGCCGCATCCCGATGCGGCCGGTGTCATTGAAAGTGTTGCCGCCGCCGCGAGTGACCT
>JANXSV010000032.1 GCA_025356505.1 Methylovirgula sp. | reverse complement strand
CGACCGTACCTGGTCAGCCTGTTCCGGTTGCCCCTGTTAAGCCAACAGATGCGAAACCCGTCGGTGCTCCTCCCGTCTCGGGTCAGCCGCTTCCCAAAGCTCCGGACGCCGTTGCGCCTCAGGGCACTTTACCTGCTCCCGGTGCGACGAAGCCCGTTGCAAAACCTCTCCCGAATGGTCAGGCTTTGCCTGCGCCTGCCGCCACCGCACCTGCCACCCCCGCGCCTGCGCAAGGCACTCTGCCGCCTGCCAAAGTTGCGCCGACCGTCGTTGCACCAAATGGTGCAAAACCCCTCGATGCAAAACCCCTCGACACCAGACCCCTTGATGCGCCTGCAGCCTTGCCCAAGCCGAATGCGCCAACGGTTTCTCCACCAAAAATTGATGCGCCCGCACTGCCAAAGGCAACCGCGCCTGTAGTGCCAAAGGCGGCGACGCCCGGGTTCGATAATCCCGTAGCCAAGACCCCTGCCAGCCCGCCAGCGGCTACCTTGCCAAAACCGGCTCTACCCAAGCCTTTAGACACAAAGCCAATTGCGCCGCCTGTCAAAATTGAGCCGCAAATACAGAAACCCCAGGGGACAAAGCCACAGCCGGTCACGCCGCAGAAGTCGCCTGATGCCCCAGCCGTACAAGCGCCACCTAAGGTTCAGCAAGCTCCGAAAGTTCAGGAGCCTGCAAGAGTTCAGGAGCCTGCAAGAGTTGTTGCGCCGCCCAAGCCAATACAAGCAGCACCCGCGCCGCAACCAAAAGCCGAGCCCGCTCCTGCACCCAAGCCCGCTCCTGCACCCAAGCCCGCACAGGCCCCCGCTCCTGCGCCTCAACCCAAGGCTGCGCCTGCGCCAAAGCCCGCAGGTAAACCAGGCGCCTGCGGCCAGCAGGGCCAACCGCCCTGCCCTTGAGCAGTTTTATTGCATGACAAAACGGCGGGGATTATCCCGCCGTTTTTTATGCGAAGCACAATTAAAGCGCGCGGGTCCCAAACTGATCGTTCTGTATTTGTTCAAAACTGCGAATCGTTCTATGCTGAAGCATGAACCAGATTCTATTCGTCATCGGCACAACACCCATCACATTATACGAGGTCGCCTCGGCGGTCGTTGCAGTCATATTGCTGATGCTCGTACTGATGCTGTTGGGAGCCTCGCGCGCAAAATCGCAACGCTTGCTTGACGCGGCTGATGCGCAGCACCGTCAGTTCGACCTCGACCAGAAGATGGCAGCCATCGCCCAAGCCAATTCCGAACTCACAGGACGAATATCAAGCTTCGCAGAAATGCTCGGTTCACGTCAGGTGGAACTGGCAAAGCATGTGGGAGAACGGCTTGATAATGTTCAGCAGCGCGTGGGCCAGAGTCTCGAAAACTCCGCCCGCGCCACCGGCGATAATTTGCAAAAACTGAACGAGCGTATGGCCGTGATCGACATTGCACAGGCGCGGATGATCAGCCTTACGCAGGAGATGGTAACCCTCAAAGACATCCTCTCAAATAAACAGACGCGCGGCGCCTTTGGGCAGGGGCGCATGGAGGCGATCGTCAAGGATGGTCTGCCACACGGCGCCTATGAATTTCAGTCGACGCTTTCCAACGGCACGCGGCCAGACTGTATCATCCGCCTGCCGACAGACGACCGCGCTCTGGTGGTGGACGCAAAATTTCCGCTGGAAGCTTTTTCCGCCCTTAAAGATTCCCGTACCGATGAAGAACGCCGCAGCGCCGGTGCGCGCGTTCGTAGCGATGTCGGTAAACACGTCAAAGACATCGCTGAACGCTATTTCCTGCCGGGTGAGACGCAAGACCTCGCCATTATGTTCGTTCCATCGGAATCGATTTACGCCGATCTGAACGAACACTTCGAGGATGTCGTGCAAAAGGCCTACAAGGCGCGGGTCATAATTGTTTCGCCGAGCTTGCTCATGCTGGCTATCCAGGTGATGCAAAGCATTTTGCGGGACGCGCAAATGCGCGAGCAGGCTCACATCATCCAGAAGGAAGTCCGGGTGATGCTCGAAGATGTGGTGCGGCTGCGCGAACGTGTCGGCAAGCTTGAGACACACTTCCGTCAGGCTCAGGAAGATGTCACGCTCATTGTAACTTCTGCCGATAAAATCAGCCGGCGCGGTGAGCGAATCGAAGCGCTGGAATTTGAAGATCAACCGCCTGCGGCAGTGGCAATTTTAAGCGGCACGAGAGCGGCTGAGTAAGATTTTACTTAACTATATCAATATATTAGCCTGAGGCGTGGCTTGATTTGGCCTGGTTTGGCCGACTTTGGCCTGATTTTGGCCTGGTTGCGCTCTCAAATGCACAGGTTTTTCGGCCAGAATTTACGGTTTTTGATACTATACAATCGATCTCTGCCGCATCGCCGCCGATAGTGTTCCTTCATCAAGATAGTCTAATTCGCCGCCAACAGGTACCCCATGCGCCAGTCGCGAGACTTTGACTTCTGAACCCTTCAAAATATCTGTGATGTAATGCGCAGTGGTTTGCCCATCAACTGTAGCATTCACGGCAAGTATCACCTCTTTTACACCGTCTGAGACGCGCTCGGTCAGATTAGACAGATTCAGATCTTTGGGTCCAATACCATCAAGCGGGGATAAAGTGCCTCCCAGCACGTGATAATGACCATTAACGACTTTTGCCCGTTCGAGCGCCCAAAGGTCTGCCACGGTTTCAACCACAACCAATACGCTGGAGTCGCGACGAACATCACGGCAAATCGTACATGGATTGGACGTATCAATCGAGCCACACGAACTACACGTAACTATACGCTCACGCGCAACGACCAGAGCATCAGAAAGCGGAGCTAAAAGTTCCTCGCGCTTCCGGATCAAATGCAATGCCGCGCGGCGGGCAGACCGCGGCCCAAGCCCTGGCAAACGCGCAAGTAATTGAATTAACCGCTCAATTTCTGGTCCCGCAACCCGATCAGCCATTTTTTAGAACGGTAATTTCATGCCCGGAGGCATTGGCATGCCGGCAGTCACAGCCCGCATCTTTTCTTCGGAAACAGCTGCTGCCTTTTGGCGGGCATTTTCATGCGCCGTCAATATCAAATCTTCAAGCATCTCCTGCTCTTCCGCCTTGAGAAGCGACGGATCTATTGATATTGCTCGCATATTTCCCGTTACAGTCAGGGTTACCTTCACCATTCCGGACGCGGCGGCACCGGTGACAGTCATTGTTTCAAGCTCGGCCTGCACCTGCCCCATCCGCGCTTGCATCTCCTGCGCCTTTTTCATGAGGCCCATCATGTCCTTCATTACAGTCTCCTAAAGATCTTCTTCAAGTATAGTCTGATCGAGAAAAGCAACTTCATCATCACCTGCAGAAATCACGAGATCCGGTGCGATTGTCGAACTTGCCGCAGCACTGGAGCGAACGTCAACAATCCTCGAACCCTGAAAGTATTCCAACGCCGCCTTTACCAGCGGATGCGCGTGAATATCTAAGGCGTCTGATTTAGACTTAAACTCTATGTCTTCTCGGATGCTCGGAGCGCCCTTTGCTGACGAAATAGCAACAAGCCAGCGTGTACCCGTCCATTCCTGCAGTTTTTTACTTAAGGATGCCGCCAGCGTTGGCGCTCCTTGCGGACCAAGTTCGAACTCAATTCGCCCGGTTTCAAAACGAACCAAGCGAACATCGCGTTCGATAGAAGTTTTTAGCTGCAGGTCCCGGTTGGCCCCGGCCAGAGAGATAATATCCGCTAACGAATTGATACTACACGTTTTTTCTGGTACGCGATGCAGATGAGCTGCGAGTTGCGGCTGCGGCGAAGGCGCAGTCGCAGTGCTTGCAACCGTGCGCAACTGTGCTTTAGGACCGCTCAGCAATGCTGTAGTTTCTACATGAATACTATTCGTAAGCATACGCTCCACTTCATGGAAGCGCTTTTGAAGTTTTTCCGGAGTCGGCAAGTCGGCGGTATAGCAGAGCCTTACAAGCACCATTTCGGCGGCTGCCAGAGGTCTGTTGGTCTCTTTTACTTCCGCTATACCCTTAAGCAACATCTGCCAAGCGCGTGTCAGTACGGGGAGCGCCAATGTGCTAGCGAAATGGCTTCCGCGCTTTCGCTCCTCTGGCGACAGACTGACCGAATTGATCGATTCAGGGATGATTTGAAGGCGCGTTACGAAGTGAACAAATTCGGCAAGATCAGTTAAAATTTGTCCTGCATCCGCACCCAAATCGTATTGTGATTTCAATGCATTAAGCGCTGAGCTACAGTCACCACGCATCACATTTTCAAAGAGGTCTATGATGCGGCTTCTGTCCGCAAGCCCCAGCATCGAGCGTACCGAAAGTGCTGAAACACTACCTTTTTCACCGTGGGCAATTGCCTGATCAAGCAAGGAAAGTGCGTCCCGGACCGATCCTTCGGCGGCCCTGGCGATCAGTGCCAGAGCGGCGTTCTCGACCTCTATGGCCTCATTTATGCAAATTTTCGTTAGATGGGGAATGAGGGTTTCCGGCTCCACACGGCGCAGATCAAACCGCTGGCAGCGTGAGCGCACCGTGATAGGCACCTTATCTATTTCTGTTGTGGCAAATAGAAATTTGACGTGTTCGGGAGGTTCTTCGAGTGTTTTCAGTAGGCCGTTAAATGCTTGTTTGGACAGCATGTGTACTTCATCAATAATATAAACTTTTATTCTTGCTGAGACCGGCTTATACCTTGCACTATCAATTATGTCGCGGATATCGTCGATGCCGGTATGAGAAGCGGCATCCATCTCGATGACATCGACATGTCTCGAATCGATGATGGCCTGACAATGAATACCTAGTTCCTGCATATCTATAGTTGGGCTGTTTATCTTCCCCGCTACCTCATAGTTGAGCGCACGCGCCAATATGCGCGCAGTGGTTGTCTTTCCAACCCCGCGGACGCCGGTTAAAATATAGGCTTGATGGATTCGCCCAGTCGAAAAGGCGTTTGACAACGTGCGAACCATCGGCTCCTGGCCGATCAAATCATGAAAATTTGAGGGCCTATATTTTCGAGCCAACACGCGATAAGGGGGCAGACTGATTTCTTTATCAGAATTCGCAGGCGAAAACATTTCCGACTCTAGATCATCTATCATGTTGATACTCTTGATGATTTTGCCTCTAGAGCTTTAACATTTCAATTATGAGCGCCAAGTAGGAAGCTGGACGAAGACCCGCTCGGTCTCGTTAGGGCTGCTTCCTTCCGGACCTGACCCGATTGGCGAGTGAAACGTCCACCGCCAACTTCCCGCCTCTATATGGCTAAAAATAGCCCGTTTCGCAAGGTTTTTTATGTGCTACTTTTCGGGCGCGAATTGGACAAATGATGGCCAGGTTCGCTCACCCAGATTTCAGAGCGATTACGTGCAATTTAAGCTACATCCCCGATTAGAGGCAGACACGATAAGTATTGGAAGTCTTAACCTCTCACTCTTGCTTCTCAAAAACGACGTTCGTTTCCCTTGGATTATTATGGTACCGCGCCGCTCAAACATGAGGGAAATCCTTGATCTAAGCATCCATGACCAAAGCCAGTTGTTTGCTGAAATGCAGAGAGTACTTTTGGCGATGCGGTCTATATTTGCACCAGACAAGCTAAACCTAGGCGCGATCGGCAATATAGTCCCGCAACTTCATATTCACGTAATTGCGCGTTTTGCTCGAGATGCGGCGTGGCCGGAGCCTGTATGGGGTTTTGGCGAGGCGACCCCCTATTCGTCGGGGGCTATAAGAGAGACATCCACCGCCATAGCAGATTACCTTAAAATCGAACTAGATCAGGTATTTTAATGACTTTTATCATTGATAACAATGGCATGGCGTTTACCCAAAATCCGCTCGATCGAATGTCTGATAAACGGGAGGACGCCGATTTTGTTGCGAAACTTAAAGCGGACACTCGGAGTAAAGTTGTTGTCTTGGCACGCGACATGCCAGTTTTGGAGGGACACGAAATCCTTCTGGAACTGTCATCGGTCGAAGACCTCGGTGAAGTCTCTCAGCTTGCGTTACTAGGGCTATGGGACCAGACACCGGTATTCGCGGTTTTACTACGAGACGAGGCCAGCGAAGTCGTTGAAGTTGCCGACGAAGGTGGACTGCTCGACACTCGAGTAATACGCCTTAAAAAGCGGTCGGATTTAAAACTTGTTGATACGCGAAGCATTGCAACCGGCGGGTTGGTAAGTCCGAATATGCTCGGCATTCTCGCCCAAGCTAAGGCAGTTCTGCATTGGCATCACACGCACCAGTTTTGCGGGCGTTGCGGTACAAAAACATATTCTTCGCCCGGCGGATCACGGCGCGACTGTCCTAACTGCGCGGCTCAACATTTTCCACGTACTGACCCAGTTGTCATAATGTTAGCCGTGGATGGGGATCGGTGCCTATTGGGGCGGCAGCCGCGGTTTCCAAAGGGCATGTATTCTTGCCTTGCCGGCTTTCTTGAAAATGGAGAAACTATCGGAGATGCCGTGCGCAGAGAGCTCTTTGAAGAGGCAGGCATTCGAACAGGCGAAGTTCAATATGTGGGGTCTCAACCTTGGCCCTTTCCAGCCAGCCTAATGATTGGGGCCGTAGCCCATGCTACCAGCACAGGATTGAAAATAGATCACAATGAACTTGAAGATGCGCGATGGTTTTCAAAAGATGAAGCCAGTAGTGTTCTGACGGGTACGCATCCAGACGGCTTCACTTCACCTGCGAGCATGGCAATCGCGCATCACATCTTAAAGACATGGTTGAATAGCCAGAGCTAGCCTCTTCGGCCACTCTGGACACAAGGATCGGCCGTTTGAGTTACTTCACGAATTGCTAGTCTAAGATGGAGCAAGCGACCACGGCTAAGGTGAAGCCAGCTTTTGACTGTCAATTCGATATTTAGCCGCCGGATATGTCCCCAAAATACGAACCTCTTCTGAAAAGAACGCAAGTTCTTCCAATGCTAATTTGAGAGAACGATCCTCAGGGTGCCCATCTACGTCAGCTAAAAACTGGGTCGCCGAGAATTCCCCATTCACCATGTAGCTCTCGAGCTTTGTCATATTGATTCCATTTGTCGCAAAACCGCCGAGAGCTTTGTAAAGCGCCGCCGGCACGTTGCGCACTCTGAATATAAAGCTCGTGACGAGTGGTCCATCTCCGGGGTTTACCACCTCGGGATGCTGCGAAAGCACCACGAAGCGTGTGGTGTTGTTCGCTTCATCTGCGACATTTTCGGCGAGTACTTTGAGGCCGTAAAGTTCGCCGGCCAGCTTTGTTGCCAGTGAGGCTTTCGAGGGGTCATTCCATTCGGCCACTTCGCGAGCAGAACCTGCCGTGTCGCCCGCAACATGGCCCACCGCTCCCAGTTTTCTTATTATTTTGCGGCACTGGCCCAGAGCGTGGACATGGCTATGAATTGTTTTTATGTCTTCGATATGTGAATCTGGAATTCCTAAGAGGTGGAAATGAATGGGCAGAAAATACTCGCCCACAATATTCAAGTTGTAATTTGGCATCAGGTGATGAACGTCTGCAACGCGGCCGGCGATCGAGTTCTCGATGGCGATCATGCCATACTTAGACTCACCCGAAGTGATTGAGTTTAAAGCTTCTTCGAAAGTTGCGCACGGCAAAGGCACCAACTCAGGGAACATATCACGGCAAGCAATATCCGAATTTGCCCCAGGTTCTCCTTGATACGCAATTCTAATCGACATTTTTAGTCTCCAATGGGCCGCCTGATGTATTGAGGAAGGCTAATATTTCACGCCGTGCATCAGGACACGAGCTCGATCAAGGTCGTGCGGTCCATCGACTCCAAGCGGCACAGTGTCCACTATTACGGCATCAATCCGCATTCCAGCCTCCAGCGCGCGCAACTGCTCAAGTTTTTCTCTCTGCTCCAATTTTGAAGGCTTCAAGCCGACAAAACGTTCAAGTGCCCGCCGTCGATAGGCATAAAGGCCTATGTGATGGTAAAGATTGCCCTCGCCCCATGGAGCTGTCGCACGCGTGAAATAAAGTGCCCTCAGACAATTTTGAGCAATTTCTGATCCAACGATCTTTACGACATTCGGGTCGACCCTTTCCTCTGCTCTCGTAATCAGAGCACCCAATGTAGCTATGTCCACGGCGCTGTCCGAGAGCGGCATTAGGCAAGTTGCAATCGTTTCCGGCTCTATCGTTGGTAAATCACCTTGGACATTAACGACTACGTCGTGACACCCATTTGGGTCCACGAGTTCTAGAGCTTCAGCTATCCTATCCGAGCCGGATTGATGGTCGGCGCGCGTCAATACGGCCAGCCCGCCGCAGTTTTCTACGGCACTTTTGATAATTTGGGAATCCGTCGCAACCATCACAGGGCCGATTCCCGCCAAGGTCGCGCGTCGCCAGACGTGGACGATCATTGGGATACCCCCAATGTCAGCCATCATTTTTCCAGGCAAGCGCGTGGAAGCCATACGGGCAGGGATCATAATAATTGGATCTGACATACGTAACCTTCGAACATGCTGGCAGAAAGGGTCGGCTGGGCGTCAAAAAGTAGCATTTAGGGGTGTTTATACGTGTTGCCAAACTGGGTGCAATGCTTGTAGTTAGAAAAAACCAAGTGAAGTCGTGCAA
>JANXSV010000009.1 GCA_025356505.1 Methylovirgula sp. | reverse complement strand
TTCGCCCGCCGCGGCACGCGCTATGGTGCGCACAAGCGGCACGATCATTGCCGCAATTGCCGTGCGGCGCGGAATGGCCGATGCCATGATTTGTGGCCTCGAAGGCAGATTTCGCTCTCGATTGAAGCACATCAAAGACATCATCGGACTGGCACCGGGCGTTAGAGACTTTTCTGCGATGAGCCTTTTGATTACGCAGCGCGGGGCATTTTTTATTGCAGACTCCCATGTCCGCGATAATCCGAGCGCTGGAGAAATTGCCGACATGGCGATCCTATGTGCCGAGCATGTCAAGCGCTTCGGAATGACCGCAAAAATTGCGCTCCTGTCCCATTCAGATTTCGGAGAGGCAGACACCCCTTCGGCTTTAAAAATGCGCGACGCGTTGGCGCTTATCCATCAGCGCGCGCCAGGATTAGAGGTCGACGGCGAAATGCAGGCCGACACGGCGCTTAGTCAGATGATCCGCGATATCGTATTGCCGCACTCTGTCTTGAAAGGTGAGGCGAATGTTTTGATAATGCCAAATCTGGACGCGGCAAATATTGCGTTTCAACTGACAAAAATTGTCGCAGAGGCATTGCCGGTAGGGCCCATTTTGCTGGGTCCGGCAAAGCCAGCGCATGTGGTCACCGGTTCAGTGACCGCAAGGGGAATCGTTAACATGACGGCGGTTGCGGTTGCGGAGGCTCAGGCGCAGCAGCTCTGAGGTAACGCTGATCTGGCAGACATCATCATCGACAAGAATATCGTTTCGGCGCTGCCGCAAATGCGGTCGGCTTACTGCCTTAGAAATTGATTTTTCCATTTGCCAAATGACGCCTGCTCTGTAAGCTTGCTACCGGCGTGAAATGTGCGGTCGTGGGCGGGGGTCAAGGTGCTGTGCGATCGTAGGTATTGAACCTACGCCTTTTCGCGAATTTGTTGGTGAGATTTATATTTTTTTGTTTTTCGGGGCTTCCATGCTGCAACCTAATAAATGGATTTTCGGCCTCGTGCCGCTTATCCCTCTCTGGTTTTTTGCCAACTACACCAAAACGTCTGATGTTGAAGCTGATCTTGGCGCGCGGGCATCTGCAGCCGTAAACGCCCAATTGGACAAGGGCGCGGTTAGTGTTGCCGGGCGTGATGTTACGCTTTCCGGCGCTGCGTTCTCGGAACAGGGTAAAAATGCGATTGCCGACGCGGTTCGTGCGCAGTTTGGCGTACGTCTGGTCAACGATTCGTCTACGCTCATCCCAGAGGCCAAGCCATATACTTGGAGCGCAAGCCGCGATGGGGACAAGATCACACTATCAGGGTCGGTTCCCGATCCGGCAACGCGGCAGGCGATACTCAAGGTAGCTAGCGAGGCTGTTCCTGGTGCTCAAGTGGCAGACACGATGATTTACGCGAGAGGCATGGGCACTTTCGGCTTCGCCACTGCTGCGGCTTTTGGCATCAAGGAACTTGGGTCGCTCAACAAAGGTGAAGTGGGGCTGTCCAATTCGCAGTTTTCCATAAAAGGCGAGGCGCCAGATTCTATACGTTATCTTGCGGCTGTCCAGGGTCTCTCTACTCTCCCAGAGGGCATCAAATTAGAGGCTGCCGATATTCTTCCTCCAAGTGTACCGTCTTACACAATCAGCGCGGTTAAGTCGGATGGCGGAATTGTACTCTCCGGTTTTGCACCTTCTGCGGATGCAGAAGCAAAGTTCGTCACTGCTGCGAAAGCTGCAGTACAGGGCGGAAATGTTACCGATCAGCTGCAGATCGCTCGCGGGTTAGCGCCTGGTTTGGATTTTGCTGCTTTAACTACATTTATGGCTGCAGAACTTGGAAATTTAAAGACCGGTGAAGCTAAATTTTCAGGCGGGGTTCTTTCAATCAAGGGAGAGGCTCCAAGTGCAGAGGCACTTAAGGCTGCAATGGCTGGTCTTGCGACCGGTGCGCCCGCCGGCGTGAAACTTGCTGCCTCTGGTATTGTCGGACCTACGCCGGTGCCTGAACCTGCTAAGGTGCCGGAGCCGGAAAAGGCCGCTGAACCTGCGAAGGAGGCTCAGCCAGGCAAATCTATGGAACCGATGTCTGCCGCGGGCGAGTATAATTTTGCCGCCGTGCGTGCGGGAGACACTCTCACACTCACCGGCAACTACCCGGATGACGATTCTCACGAGAAAATCTTAGGCGTGATCAAGTCGAAATTTTTCGGCATCACGCTGGTTGATCAAACAAAAATAGTTGAGGGCGCGCCGAAGAATTTTGCCCAAGCTGCAATGTCTGCTGTTTCGCAATTGTCGCGACTAGCCTCTGGCTCAGCCACCATCTCGAACAGCCATATCAGCTTGACGGGCGAGGCGCTTTATGACGCAGCGTCAAGACAAATTAACAGTAATATTGTAACGGCCCTGCCATCTGGATTTGTGGGTGAGTCTGCGGTCACGACGCGTGCAGCCGCCGCAATAATCCAAGATCCTGCAAAGTGTCAGATCGTAATATCAGACCTTTTGAAACTCGGAAAAATCCGCTTTGAGACTGGAAAAGCCAGCATTCATCCAGACTCTTTCGGATTTCTCGATGCTGTCGTCGCTGAAGTAGGACGTTGCCCCACAACTAATTTCGAAGTTGGCGGCTACACGGACAATGTCGGTGCGCCCGGTGCAAATCTTGAACTTTCCCGCCTGAGAGCGCAAACAACCGCAGACTATCTGGCTAAAGCCGGTATTCCTGCCGAGCGTTTAACTGCCGTTGGCCACGGGGAGACCAATCCAATCGCTTCGAATGATACGGACGACGGCAAAGCCCAAAATCGCCGTATTGAATTCCTCGTGAAGTAGGGGAGAGCACGATGTTTTATGTATTCTCGGTATTATTTTGGTGGATTTTTGCAGCTTTTGCCATCGGTCTGATTTGGGGTTGGCTCACATGGTCTAGGAACCCGGCTGATAGCTGGACATCGGGTTGGCTCAAATGGGCGCTTGTGGCTTTCGTGGTTGGCTTGATTTTAGCTTGGCTCACTCTGGCCAGAGGCCGGTTGGGGTTTGGGCTCGAATCGGGGCTGTTTATGTTTGCTTTTTTCATCGTCGGCTGCATCCTCGGTGGCTGGTTGAAGGGGCTAGTGGCAGCTGACAAGGTTTCTCCGGCTGCGTCTGCTGCGGGAACTGCCGCAGGCTTGCTTGCGACGAAAGGTGTTGATGACTCCAGGGGCGGTGTTGCAGTTGCCGCAACAGCCGCTTCAGTTGCGCCGAAGTTAATCGCCAGCGATACAGCAGGGTCGACCGGATCCAAACCCATTGGTATCGCGGCGGCTGACAATGGGGTCGCGGATGACTTGAAGGTCATCAAGGGGGTCGGCCCGAAAAATGAAAAGATTTTGAACGATCTTGGTGTTTTTCATTGGTGTCAGATCGCAGCCTGGACCCCCGATAACGCTGTCTGGATGGGCCACCATATGTCGTTTCCCGGGCGTATCGAACGGGAAAATTGGATTTCTCAGGCCAACATACTGTGCGCCGGTGGTGACACCGAACATTCCAAGGGTGTCAAGTCGGGCACAATTAAGGCCGATGACGCTCCTTTGTCAGACGTAGAACTTGCTATGCAAAAATCTGAGCTAGATGCGAAGACTAAGGCAGCGGCTGAACAGCTGGCAGCCGATCAGGCAAAGAAAGCTGCGGACTTGGCCGCTGTCGCCACTGAGAACGCCGCAGCTGGAAACGCCGCTGCGCAAAAAGCTAAGCTAGCGGCGGAGGGCTCGGCTGCGACTCTGAAAGCCAATTCGACTTCAGGGAATGTTTCGGGTGACCATGCGGGCACCAAACCTCTTGGCATTGTAGCGCCAGAGGGGGGTACGGCTGATGATCTCAAGTTGATTGATGGCATTGGTCCTAAAAATGAGAAGATATTACGCGACCTCGGCATATATCACTTCTGCCAGATCGCCGCTTGGACTCCGGAAAATGCAGAATGGATGGGGCATCACATGGCATTTCCAGGCCGGATTGAACGTGAGGACTGGATAGCCCAAGCGAATGTTTTATGTGCAGGCGGCACACCGGGCGGAGGAGGTTTGGACGCAGCCAAGGCTGCACAAGCTGAGGCGGATGCGCTCAATGCTGCACCTCCATTGCCTGATGAGGATAAGCATGAGGGCAAGCGGCCTCCAGGGCTGAAGTCAGCACGAGGCGGAACGGGCGATAACCTCAAATTGATAAAAGGAATAGGCCCGCAAAATGAAAGCCGGTTGCATGGCCTTGGCATTTGGCACTTCGATCAGATTGCAGCCTGGACACATGATCAAGTGGTGTGGGTGGGTTCTTATCTTGCGTTTCCGGGACGCATAGATCGCGAAAACTGGATTGCGCAGGCGATAGAGTTAGCGGTTGTGAAAAATACAGAATCAGCTCACCGCGACGCTGAACCTTCGAAAAAATGATCTGAAAAAGGCTCTTCCCAAGGGAGAGCCTTTTTGCCCGAGCGAGAAACGAATACAGCCGATGCGAGCGCTGTCGACGACCGGAAAACGCAATTCAAGGTCATTCGCTGGCCAAGAGATGAACTGTGTGGCCATATTTCATTCGTTCAAAGCTGAGATAAAATGTGCAATGCGTTCGCACGTGGCATCATCAAGCAATAGCGGCGCGTGGCCTTGGCCATCGACTTCATGAAACGCTGCGTTCGGGTTCCGAAGCATCATTTCGCCCGCAGTCGCGCGGGTAAAAAGGTCGGAATTCGAGCCCCGAATGATCAGCATCGGTTTTGAATTGAGCAAATCGAACAGGCCCCATGCGGGTGGAATTGGTTTCGACATGTCAAAACTCTTCAACGATTCAGCAAGCGCAGGGTCGTATCGCATGATGATATGGCTATCATTTTCGACGAATGTCAGGCGGGCATAGGTCTCGTACTGCTCTGGCGTAACCGCGGGAAATTGTGGTGACATGCCGATTTTGAGAAGATCGACGATTTCCGGCCATGTTTTGACGGGTGGAAATTTCCCGACATAGGCTTTGATGCGCGCGAGGCCCTCGCTCTCAATGACCGGACCAATGTCGTTTAGGACGCAGGCCGCGATGAGATCAGGCCTTTGGCTCGCGGTATACATTGTCTGTAAACCACCGCGCGAGGTGCCGAAAAAAATTGCGCGCTCAACGCCACAGTGGTCCAGAACCTGACACATGTCGGCATATTCTTGGATAAGCGTATAGTTTTCCGGCTTTTCATCCCAATCAGAAAGACCGCGGCCGCGATAATCTATTTGGATAACGCGACGTGCCTTGCCGATTTGACCGCTGCCCAGCAGAGCTGCGAGTTTGTCAAAATCCGCGGCCGGCCGCGTTAGGCCGGGCAGGCAAATTATGGGAAGCGCCGCTGTTAGCGGACCACTTTCAATGTAATGAAGCTTAAGGCCGTCGGTGCTGACTAGGAAGTGATGCTGCATGGATGTTTCTCTTCAGCGGGAATTGTTCTGAGCGTCGCCGCGTGGTGAGTGTTGCGACTTGCACCGGCTACGTCCTGTCGATATGTCTAGGTCAGAATGTAACTATGGACGTCATGATGTCACAAGGAAATAAGTTTAAGGGTTCAATGACAGCGTTGGTCACACCATTCAAGAACGGTGATATCGACGAAGCGGCCTTTCGCTCATTGGTTGATTGGCAAATCGAGTCAGGGACGCACGGCCTGGTTCCGGTCGGAACCACGGGCGAAAGCCCGACGCTGAGCCATGACGAACACAAGCGTGTAGTTGAAATTTGCGTTGCCGAATCTCGGGGCCGTGTTCCTGTTTTGGCTGGGGCAGGGTCGAACAATACGCGCGAGGCGATCGAACTCGCTAGACATGCCGAAAAAGCGGGCGCTGACGGTGTGCTCGTGGTTACGCCCTATTATAACAAGCCAAATCAGACTGGCCTTTATGAGCATTTTAAAGCGATAAATGACGCTATTGGCGTGCCGATCATCATTTATAACATTCCGCCACGCTCGGTGATTGATATGAGCGTAGAAACAATGGCGCGTCTGTTTGCGTTGAAAAATATCGTTGGCGTCAAAGATGCAACCGGCAATGTCGCCAGAACATCCTTACAGCGTCACGCCATGGGTCCTGATTTTGTTCAATTATCTGGCGAAGACATGACAGCGCTGGCTTTCAATGCTGCCGGTGGGCATGGATGTATCTCCGTGGTGGCTAACGTGGCACCACGCCTGTGCTCTGAACTGCAGGTCGCCTCACTCTCAGGTGACTACGTTCAAGCTCGGGCGGTTCAAGACCGGCTTATTCCGCTTCACGCCGCCATATTTACCGAGGCGGGGGTAACGGGTTCCAAATACGGGCTTTCGTTACTCGGGCGACTAGAAAATGAGATGCGGTTGCCTCTTGTACCTGGCAGCGCGGCAACCAATATCACAATACGAAATGCCATGATCCACGCCGGCATTTTGAACAAGGACTTAGGCTTTGGCTTTGACGCCACATAAAAATTACAAGGTCGCGGCGGACAATCGCAAAGCGCGGTATAACTATGAGATCGGGGACGTGTTCGAAGCGGGCATTGTGCTGACTGGGACGGAGGTAAAAAGCCTCCGTACGGGAAAAGCGACAATAGCTGAGTCTTATGCGTCGGTTGAAAAGGGGGAGATGTTCCTCATCAACGCCGATATTCCTGAATATCTTCAGGCAAATCGGTTTAACCACGAGCGCAGGCGTCCGCGAAAGCTTTTGCTGAAATGGCGAGAAATTGTCAAACTTAGTCAGGCGATAGAGCGCGAAGGCATGACAATCGTGCCATTAAAACTGTTTTTTAATGATCAGGGACGTGCGAAAATTGAAATAGCCATCGGCAAAGGCAAAAAGTTGCACGATAAGAGAGAAACTGAGAAAAACCGCGACTGGGGAAGAGAAAAGTCTCGGCTCATGAAGGAGCGCGGTTAGGACCGTTTGGATTTTGACAATCTTTTAGCGTTTGATTTTACGGTGCGTTGCCCAGGTGCCATACCAGCTTCGGCTATGGCGAGAGAAGCCTTGGCAAATGAAGTCATCGTCGGCTGGTCAAATGCCGCTTTCATCATCTCGCTGCCGAGCATCCAGCTTGCGTCCATCATGCCTTGAGAGACGGCTTTAACTTTTTCGGTAACCATCCGATCCATTTCCTGCGAAGGCGCGGGAGTTAGGCCGGCGATCATGGGCAAACGGTGGGTGAGAGTTGTATGGGTATCGAGCGAAGACTGGGCAATGTTCAGCCAGAACGTCGTGGCGTTTTCGTAAAGCGACCAATATTGTTTCATTTCAAAATCCCTAAAGCTAAAATATGGTGCAGTGCACAATAGACCTCAGCTTGTAGAAATAGGCAACATATATTTTGTTCAACGCTAAACGAATGCTGATAAAAGAATTGCGCATCTGAGGTTCACTTTGTTGCATTTTTGCACTAAAGTCCGCGCGAAAATTGTTGGTTGGAATTGCATGTCGCAATTTCAGCTCTAGAAAGATGGGATCATATGTCGAAAGAAGAACTGCTGGAGTTTCCGGGGATTGTTTCCGAACTGCTGCCAAACGCAACTTTTCGGGTTAAGCTTGAGAATGATCACGAAATTATCGCTCATACTGCTGGTAAAATGCGGAAAAACCGTATTCGTGTGCTCACCGGGGATAAGGTTCTGATCGAAATGACCCCGTATGACTTGACCAAGGGCCGTATTACCTATCGCTTCAAATGACCCATTATCCATTTTGAAAGCGTGGCGGTGCGTTTCATGACGGACAAGATTGAGCTTCAACCAGATCCGCTGTTTCGCGCGCTTTCCGGGACAAGCAAAGTTGATCGCGGAAGCCTCGTGCTGGCCTCGGCTTCGCCCCGTCGTCTCGCGCTCTTGCAACAGGTTGGGCTAGAACCGATTGCTCTGATCCCAGCCGATCTTGATGAAACGCCGCGAAAGTCAGAGTTGCCTCGCAGCTTGGCGTCGCGGTTGGCCGCCGAAAAATCCGATGTTGTTTATGAGATCGCAAAAAAGAGGCCTGAACTGGCCGGTTGTTACATTCTGAGCGCAGATACGGTGGTTGCAGTCGGTCGGCGCATTTTGCCCAAATGCGAGCTTACAGATGAAGCGGATAGGTGCCTGCGTTTACTTTCGGGGCGGGCACATCGTGTTTACACCGCCGTCACTCTCATTACGCCTAAGGGTGCGCGACGGCACAAGCTTGTCGAAACGCGTGTGCGGTTCAAGCGGCTGTCATCTAAAGAAATAGAAGCTTATCTGGCGCATGGTGAATGGAGCGGCAAGGCCGGTGGTTATGCCATTCAAGGGCTGGCGGGTTCCTTCGTAGCGAAGATCATTGGCTCTTACAGCTCTGTGGTCGGCCTGCCTCTGCAGGAGACTGTGGCGCTGCTGGCAGGGGAAGGGTTTCCAGTGCTTGCCGGGTGGGCGTTTGTGTGATGGCCGAGCCTGTAGAAATCATTCTGGAAGTCGGGAACAGCAAGTCTTGTCCTATCTGCGAGAAGAAAAGCACTGCCACGTATCAGCCCTTTTGTTCCAAACGCTGCGCAGACATTGACCTGCATCGCTGGCTTTCCGGGCGCTACGCCGTGCCGTCTGAACGCGCCGAGGATGACAATGATGCAAATTCCGATGCAGATCTGTGACAAAAAGTTTTTCGGTGCGAGTGTTGGGGTTGACTTGGCAGGGTCTAGCCTCTATCCCGACTGAATTCGCAGCGCAATGTCGTTTGCTTGCGGGGAAGTAGCTCAGTTGGTTAGAGCGCCGGCCTGTCACGCCGGAGGTCGCGGGTTCGAGCCCCGTCTTTCTCGCCATTTCCTCGCGTTGTTTGAGCTTTTGAAGACTGTGTCTTCCTGTAG
>JANXSV010000133.1 GCA_025356505.1 Methylovirgula sp. | reverse complement strand
GTCCGGCTGACGTCTCCAACCGTGCAGACGAGCGCGCGGGATCCAGTGTTGGTCTTAATTTGGGCAATACGCATGATAATCCTTATGCAAAGAGATCCGGGCGGGATTTGACCACGCCCTCAAAAGTGCCGATGGTCTGATCGAGATGGGCGCGCATGGCTGCCCGCGCGCCTTCGGGATTGCGGGCGTCGATCATCTGCCAGACCGCTTGATGCTCGTGAAAAATCGCCGCGAGGCGGCTTTTGTGGGGCGCAAGAATATGCCGCACTCGCTCGGCATGAGCGCGCAGGCCCTTCAAAATTTCATTGCTCTGATTGAGTTGAAGACCAACGACGATGGTTTGATGAAATTCGAAATCCAGCACGTAGAAACCGACAGTGTCTTCTGCATCAGCTGCGGCCTGCTGATACCGGATGTTGCGGCGCAGCGCCTCACGCGCCTCTTCCGGAAGATTAATAGCCGCCTGCGCCGCGATATCGGTTTCCAACGCGCGGCGGATGCCTAAAAACTCGCGCGCGTCGTGAACTGAGATTTTGGACACGAAAGAGCCGTGTTGCGGCTCGATGATCACGAGCCGTTCGAATGCGAGGCGGTTTATCGCCGTGGTGACAGGAAAGCGCGAGACGTTGAGTTGTTCGCAGAGTTTGGTTTTGTCGATGATGGCACCCGGTTCGATTTTTCCCTTGAGTATCGCATCGCGGATGAAATCATAGACGATCTCAGCCTTGGCCAGACGCTGTGGGGGAGCGGCATCTTGGGAAGCGCGGCGCGGCTGGGCAACTTGGGACATTGAGTAGGGCCTTGTTCAATGAGGACGGCTAACTTTTCGCAATTTCCTGCAAATAGTGATTGATGACTAGCATGTCAGAGGCTAAAGAATGCAAGCATCGCCGTCAAGCCTGCCCCAATCCACCCGCTTTTGCTAGGAGCCTCCATGTCGCTGTCCACGCTTTCTTTGCAAAAGTCCGATGTGCTACCTAAAGATGGTGCCGCTGGCGCGCTGGGGCTGCGGGTTTGGCGGCCTGAACTTGCAGGCCCTTCCGTGTGTGTGCTGCGCGGTGATGAAATTGTGGACATTTCGGCTGCTTTTCCGACAATGCGCGATCTCTGCGAAACGGCGGACCCGGCGGCGGCCGTGCGCGCATCTGCCGGCGACGCCTTCACCACTCTGGAAACCCTGCTTGCCAATAGTGTTGAAGCCACACGGAATCCGGCGTTGCCCTATATGCTGGCGCCTTTCGATTTGCAGGCCATCAAAGCAGCGGGCGTCACCTTTGCCACGTCAATGCTGGAAAGAGTCATTGAGGAGCGGGCACGCGGCAATGCTGATGCCGCTGTCGAATTGCGCAAAGAGATTACAGCGCTGATTGGCGACGACCTTTCCAAGCTGAAGCCTGGCTCGGACCAAGCGATGGCGCTGAAACAAATTCTGATGGAAAAAGGCGCGTGGTCGCAATATCTTGAAGTCGGGATTGGGCCAGATGCTGAAATTTTCACCAAGGCACAACCGATGTCCTCTGTAGGCCTTGGAGCGAATGCCGGTTTGCATCCTGTTTCCACATGGAACAATCCCGAGCCGGAAATTGTATTGGCCATATCCAGCGGCGGTAAAATCGTCGGGGCTTCGCTGGGAAATGACGTGAACCTGCGCGATGTCGAGGGCCGCTCAGCATTGTTGCTGGGCAAGGCCAAAGATAACAACGCCTCCTGTGCCATCGGGCCGTTTCTGCGGTTTTTTGATGCCAGCTTTTCGCTGGATGACGTGCGGCAGGCCTATGTGCATTTAAGCGTGGATGGGCCGGAGGGGTATCATCTCGACGGCGGCTCTTCGATTTCCAAAATCAGCCGTGATCCCGCCGATTTAGTCAGGCAAACCATTGGCGCACATCACCAATATCCCGACGGCGCGGCGCTTTTCCTGGGCACAATGTTCGCGCCAATCGCCGACCGCGATGCGCCGGGCAAAGGCTTCACCCATAAAATGGGTGATATTGTCGCTGTCTCGTCAGAAAAGCTCGGCACACTGACCAATATTATGCAAAGTTCAACCCATTGTGCGCCGTGGAGCTTCGGCATTGCCGCGCTTATGCGCAATCTCGCCACTCGCGGCCTCATCTAAGGAAATCATCATGTTTAAAAACTTTATTGCCGGAGATTGGGTCGAAGGCGCCACCGTTACGCAGAACGTAAACCCTTCTGACACACGCGACATCATCGGCGAATATGCGCAGGCAGATGCAGCGCAGACCTTGAAGGCAATAGAGACAGCGCGCGCCGGGTTCAAGATCTGGTCAAAATCCACCCCTCAAGAACGTTTTGATGTGCTCAACCGTATCTCTGTTGAGATCCTTGCGCGCAAAGACGAACTTGGCCGCCTCCTTGCCCGCGAAGAAGGTAAGACGCTTCCGGAGGCCATCGGCGAGACAGCCCGCGCAGGTCAGATTTTCGCGTTTTTTGCCGGTGAGGCTTTACGCCTGACAGGTGACAAGGTGCCGTCGGTGCGTCCCAATGTGGATGTGGAAATCACCCGGGAACCTGTCGGCGTGATTGGCATCATCTGCCCGTGGAATTTTCCGATAGCAATTCCAGCCTGGAAAATTGCGCCTGCGCTTTGCTATGGCAACGCGGTTTTGTTCAAGCCAGCCGATCTGGTACCCGGATGTGGACACGCACTGGCTGACATTATTTCGCGTTCCGGCATACCAGCAGGCGTTTTCAATCTGGTTATGGGTCGTGGCTCCGTGGTGGGGCAGACCATGGTCGAGAGCAAGGGTGTTGACGCTATCAGCTTCACCGGTTCGGTGGCGACAGGGCGCAAGTTGGCGGGCTCGCTCATTGGCCGTATGGCCAAGTTCCAGCTTGAAATGGGCGGCAAAAATCCGCTCGTCGTGCTCGATGATGCGGATTTGAAGACGGCTGTCGAAGTCGCAGCCAATGGCTCCTATTTCTCCACCGGGCAGCGCTGCACAGCGTCCAGCCGTCTGATCGTGACGCCCGGAATTCACGACAAATTCGTGGCGGCGCTGACCGAGCGCCTCCAAGGTCTGAGTATTGATGATGCCTGCAAAGCTGGCACTCATATCGGCCCTGTGGTTGATCAGAGCCAGCTTGATCAGGACCAGTCCTACGTACAGATCGGCCAGAAGGAGGGCGCGAATCTGGTGTATGGCGGCGAATTGCTCAACCGCGAAACGCCCGGTTTCTACATGGCACCGGCGTTGTTTACGGATGTCAAAAACGATATGCGCATAGCGCGTGAAGAGGTGTTCGGGCCTGTCGCCGTGGTGATCCGCGCCAAGGATTACGAGGACGCACTGCACATCGCCAACGATACCGAATTTGGTCTCGCATCCGGCATCTGCACTTCAAGCTTGAAATATGCGACGCATTTCAAGCGCAACGCTGAAGCGGGCATGGTGATGGTGAACCTGCCAACCGCAGGCGTGGATTATCACGTGCCGTTTGGCGGGCGCAAAGGCTCAAGTTATGGCCCGCGCGAGCAGGGAAAATATGCGGCGGAGTTCTTCACCACCGTGAAAACCGCCTATAGTTTCGCAGGCTGAATATAGGTTTTCACGAAAGCGCCCCTCCTGCGGCTTTGTTTGCCGGAGGGGGCATTAACTTTTGAGAACAGGGCGAAACAAACCGCGCCCGAATCGGCCAAAATGTGATTTTCATGGTTTGTCCTGCGGTGTTATGAAGGAAAATTGCCCTCTCAACGAGCAACTCAATCACGGAACCAAAGCAACGACCGGATAGCCGTTAACGCTTTAGTGCCAACTTAGAACAGATTAAGCTGCCTTAAGGTGCCCGCGACCTCGGCCAAGGGCGCTGTACAAAGTTCAGTACCTATCCGCCAAATAGCTTCTCAAACAGGCTTTTGTCTTGCTTACTGATCGGCGCTTGCTTGCTGACCGGCAATTTTTGCGGGCGCGGGGCGGAATTTGGCACATCGGCAGGAGGGATGAGCTCAGCGGTGTCGGGCACAGCGGGTTTGCGCAGCGAACTCACCGTCGGCTTATCTTTGACCGGGAAAGTCTGCGGCGGAATGTTTGCCTCACCGGCGCGGTTGATTGTCAAAGGGCCAGCGGTGGGAAGCGGCTGAGTTGGTGGCCCGTTGAACGGCGTCGTGCTGTTTTGAGGCTCAGGCGGGGTTAGCGCGTCAAGACCGTTGCCATGCCAGATGCCGCCCGGCAGGGGCGCGGACGGGGTCCCAGCCAATGCGGTTTTCATGTAGCGGCTCCAGATTTCCACCGGCAGATTTCCGCCGGAGGTCTTTTTTGTGGGCGTGGCATCATCATTGCCCAGCCAGACTCCGGTGATGAGCGCGCTGGTATAGCCAACAAACCAGGCATCGCGGTAATCCTGTGATGTGCCGGTTTTGCCCGCGGCCTGCCAGCCTGGCAATTCAGCTTTGCGCGCTGTGCCGGTCAGTAGGGTTTCCTGCATCATGGTATTCATCATGGCGACATATTGCGGATCGATGACGCGGCCAAAATTTGCACCTTTACGCAGGTAAAGCACCTTGCCGTCAGTGGTGCGAACTTTATTGATAATATGAGATTGAACGCCAATGCCGCCATTGGCGAAAGGTGCATAGGCGGTCACCAATTCCAAAGGTGAAACTTCGGATGTGCCGAGCGGCAAGGAGGCATTGGGCTGCAGTTCAGACTGGATACCAAGCCGGTGTGCGGTTTTGACGACAATTTTCGGCGATACCTCCTGCCCTAACCTCACAGCGACGGTGTTAAGCGAAAGCGACAACGCTTTGGTCAGCGAAACATTGCCGAAATATTCGTGACTGTAATTTTCCGGCTGCCAACCCTTGACGCTCAGAGGTCCATCCTCGCGGATGGTGTCGGGTGTCAAGCCATGCTCCAGAGCGGCCAAATAGACAAAAGGCTTGAATGATGATCCAGGCTGGCGTTTGGCGGAGACGGCGCGATTAAACTGGCTATCGGCGTAGTTTCTACCGCCAACCAAGGCCTTTATGCCACCATTCGCGTCCATGGAAACCAGTGCACCTTGTGAGACGCCGAATTTGCTGCCCTTAAGATCAAGCTCGTCTATCAAGGCTTTTTCTGCGGCCACCTGCATCGCGGGGACCAGCGTCGTGGAAACAACAATGTCGTCATCGATCGCGCCGACCGTATCGTCGAGCGTATCCATAACGTAGTCTGCGACATAATTAATGGTGCCGGCACCCTCCTCGCGCACGGCCCGGGCTGGGCGTGACAGTGCTAACTGAGCCATTGCTTCGGTGATATAGCCCTCTTTGGCCATAGCCGTTATCACCTGACCTGCGCGCTCCGCCGCACCTTCCGGATTGCGGTTCGGTGCCAGTTTGGTTGGAGCCTTCATTAGCCCTGCGAGGGTGGCCGCCTCTGAGAGTGTAACGGAACGGGCGCTTTTGGCAAAATATTTGCGCGAGGCGGCCTCGACACCGTAGGCTCCTGAGCCAAAGTAAACACGATTAAGGTAGAGCTCCAGTATCTGGTCCTTCGAATATTTATGTTCGAGCCATACAGCCAGAATAGCTTCCTGCACTTTGCGCGATAGCGTGCGCTCCTGAGTGAGAAACAGGTTTTTGGCAAGCTGCTGCGTTAGCGTTGAACCGCCCTGCGCGCCGCCCCTGCCGGTGACATTGTGAAGAACAGCCCTGCTTATGCCGAGTGGGTCGATGCCGAAATGATGGTAAAACCGCCTGTCTTCAATAGCAACGAAGGCCTTTGGCAGGTATACGGGTAACTCACCGAGGCGTATCGCCGGGCCGCCCGAGTCTCCCCGATTGACGATGAGCGAACCATCCTCGGCCATAATTGCGATGTTTGGCGGCCGTTTGGGGATGGCCAGTTGATCGATCGGTGGCAATTGGGCGCCATAATAAACCACAATACCTGCCACAGCGATGCCACCCCAAAGCCCCAGCAGCAGCAGCCAATAGAGCAGAATACCGCCGATTGACCTGCGTTTTTTCTGAAAACGCCAGCTTTCGCGCGCCGTTGTGCGGCTATTTTGAGCGCGGGTATCAGATTTAGACGACTTTTTGCGGCTCTGAGGCTCGCGGTCTTGCCTTACCGCCTTACGCGACCGCGCCGAACCGGGCTCATCAAACTCATCTTGATCGCGAGGGGCAGAGCCGTCTTCATCACCGTCATCGTAATCGTCGTCACGGGTGGCGCGCAAATCTGCGGGGCGCCGTTTTCCTGGCGCGTCATCGAAGCGAGGCTCCACCCGCCCGCGTCCGTTGCCCCTACCCCCACGCGCCATGCTACTCGACCCCGATTATGGTCATCTGATTTTTACCATAATCGAGGCGGTTTAAGGGCTGGTTAAGGGTGGTAAAACACGGAACAGCCCTCGCTCGCGCGGCCGCTAAAGTACCTTGTAGATTTGTCCCGTTTGCGCCCCTTCAACACTTTTGCTGTAGGCAAGAGCGGCATCGGCAGCGCTCACCGATTTGTAACCTCTAAAGTAAGGCCCATATTCAGCCATCGATTCGGTCAGAACCGTCGGGCTGACAGCATTAATGCGCAGGCCTCGCGGCATTTCGATGGAGGCGGAGCGAACAAAGGCCTCGACCGCGCCGTTCACCATGCAGGCGCTCGAGCTATAGCGGATGGGATCATCCGTCAGAACGCCGGTGATCAATGTGAAAGAGCCGCCATCATTGACGTGGGCCTGTCCCGCCAAAATCAGATTGACCTGACCCATCAATTTGTCGCGCAGCCCGATGTCATACAATTCAGGTGTCATGTCACTCAGGGGACCGTAGTGCACTGTGCCACAGGCAGAGACAATAGCGTCAACATTGCCGATGCGGCCAAAAAGCGCCTTAACGCTGGCGATGTCGACAACGTCCACTTTTTCACCAGAGTTGCGCGAGGCTTTGATGATGGTGTGGCGCGGGGCAAGTTCGGCGGTAATCGCTTTACCGAGGGTACCTTCTGCGCCGATAATCAGAACTTTCATCCGCATTCTCCTGCCAGGTTTCGAATATACACTCGTTAGCGATATCAATTATCCGATACAAGACAGCACGTTTCGGCAATCTGCTTTCCAGCGAGATTTGAGCTTAAAGCACTATTAAAACCACCACCCGCTCTTGCGCTTCTTGGCATGACACGTCAAAGTCTGCGCCCGCGTTTCGTATATTTTGGTGGATTGTGATGAAAGTTACCCTTGAACGCTCGGCTTTGCTTAAAAGTCTTGGCCATGTGCACCGCGTGGTTGAGCGCCGCAACACCATACCTATTCTATCCAATGTCTTGATCAGCGCCGAAAATGGCCAGCTGGCTTTAAAGGCGACCGATCTTGATCTCGAAATTTCAGGGTCCGTGGCGGCGGATGTTGCGCAAGCTGGAGCAACCACCGTCCCGGCGCATACTTTATATGAAATTGTCCGCAAGCTGGCCGATGGCGCGCAGGTGACCTTAGAAATATCGGGCGATGCGGGCCAAATGCTCATCCGGTCCGGCCGGTCGCGGTTTAATCTGCAAGCTTTGTCCGAAGGTGATTTTCCCAAGCTGAGTGCCGGCGATCTGACCCACCATTTCACCCTGGGCGCGGCAGATCTAAAAAAGCTGATCGAAAAAACGCAATTTGCAATCTCCAATGAGGAAACGCGCTATTACCTCAATGGAATTTATCTCCACACGCTTGATGTTGGCGGCAAAACCATGTTGCGAGCTGTGGCCACGGATGGTCATAGGCTTGCCAGGGTAGAGTTGGCGGCACCCGCTGGGGCGTCCGGTATGCCGGGCATAATTTTGCCGAAAAAAGCCGTAGCTGAAATTCAGAAATTGATTGAAGCGCCGGACTCAGAGGTTTTTGTTGAACTTTCCACAACCAAGGCACGGTTTACCTTCGGCGCAGTCGTACTGACGACAAAGCTGATCGACGGCACTTTCCCTGATTATGGCCGCGTGATCCCGGCCAATAATGAAAAACGACTGATTGTCGACAGAGCAAGTTTCCGCGCTGCCGTTGACCGCGTTGCGACGATATCCTCCGAGCGTGGGCGCGCTGTGAAACTGTCGCTGGGCGACGGCAAACTGGTGCTTTCCGTAACCAATCCGGAAAGTGGCTCGGCAATGGAAGAGGTCGAAGTAGACTATGATGCTGCACCGATCGATATTGGATTTAACGCGCGCTACCTGCTCGATATTTCGGATCAGCTTGAAGGAGACACCGCTCTGCTCAAGCTGTCTGATGCAGCCTCGCCCACCATCGTGCTTGACCGGGAAGGCGCAGCGGCGCTTTACGTTCTGATGCCTATGCGAGTTTAACGACGAAACCAGCCGCGTGGCCTAGCAGTTACTATGTAAATCAGTGTCAATTTCGTGCTGTTCATGGCATGAAAGCGCTAATGCCTGACCCCGCAATCCGAATCATGCCCGAGACGCCTGTGGCGCTGAAATCCAGCGTTTCCCGGCTGATTTTGGCGCATTATCGCTCCTACACGGCGCTGGACATAGCGCTTGAGGCGAAAATGGTGATTTTGCACGGTGCTAATGGCGCAGGTAAAACCAATATCCTCGAAGCTCTATCTCTCCTATGCCAAGGGCGCGGTCTGCGAAGGGCTGATCTGCGCGACTGCGCTCTTGAAGGCGGCCCCGGTTCGTGGAGCGTTTCGGTTGAGCTTGAGCATGAAAACGGCGCTGTGCAGCTCGGTACGGGGTTTGACCCAGCTGATGCATCCAGCCGCAAATGCCGGATTGACCGCGCACCGGTAAGCTCCGTTGCCGCTTTTGCGGATTATGTGCGGGTGGTCTGGCTGACACCCGCTATGGACGGAATTTTCACCGGCCCGGCATCAGACCGCCGCCGCTTTCTCGATAGGCTCGTTCTTAGCGTCGATTCCGGCCATGGCACGCGGGTGAACGCGCTGGATCGGGCGCTACGCAACCGTAACAGGCTGCTGGAAGATAATTATGCGGACCGTGTCTGGCTTGATGCAGCGGAGCGCGAAGTTGCAGAATTGGGCATAGCGGTTGCAAGCGCACGGCGCGAAACAGTGGCCAGACTGGTAACGCTGATCTTGCAGGAGCGTGATGAAGCGTCGCCCTTCCCTTGGGCTGACCTGGAGCTCAGCAGCGAAATGGACAGTTTGCTCCAGGAAAATCCTGCGGTGATTGCCGAAGAAAAATATCGAGAAATTTTGCGCAATGCCCGCGCCCGCGATGCCACAGCCGGGCGCACTCTGACCGGGGCCCATATCAGTGATTTAATTGTGCATCACGGCCCCAAACAAATGCTCGCCTCGCGCGCATCCACTGGAGAACAAAAAGCGCTATTGACCGGACTTGTGCTCGCCCATGCGCGTCTTGTTAGCGTGATGTCGGGACTTGCACCTTTGATTTTGTTGGATGAAATTGCCGCTCATTTTGACCCAGTGCGCCGGTCAGCCTTGTTTGATCAACTGGAGATTTGTGGCGCACAGGTGTGGATGACGGGCGCGGACAGAGCGTCATTTGATGCCCTTGAAGGCAGGGCCGCGTTTTTGAATGTGATAAATTCGCGTGTCGAAAGAGAAAAATGACTTTATCCGGGCTGATGCTGTTTGCAGGGGTTTATTTTGCAGCCGTTGCCACTCCCGGTCCCGGCCTTGCTGCAGTGGTTGCGCGGGCTTTGGCGCGCGGAATGGACGGAGCCGCGGCATTCATTGCCGGATTTGTCTGTGGAGATCTGACGCTGTTTTTGCTCTCGGCGGCTGGATTGGCTGTCTTGGCTCAAAACTTCAGCAGTGTATTCACCGCCATTCGCCTAATTGGCGCAGCTTATCTTTTGTATATGGCGTGGAAAATCTGGAATGCGCCGGTAGCTGAAATCACACTTGCAGCGGGAGCGAAGGCCGAAGCACCTTGGAAAGTGTTTGTAAGCAGCTTCACGCTGACTCTGGGAAATCCAAAACCTATTTTGTTTTTTCTCTCGATCATGCCGCTCGTGGTGGACATGGCACATTTAGATTTTCAAGCGCTGATGAGCATGGCGCTGGTGATCGGCATTATTAACAGCGCAATTATGACGGCGGCATCGCTACTGGCGACGCGCGCCAGGACAGTTTTTCGTTCGCAAACTGCGCTAAGCCGCATCAATAAAGGCACCGCGCTTATTCTTGCCGGTGCGGCGGCGGCTATCGCGGCGCGCTGAAGCTAGTGCGATTAGATACCCAGCGCTGCGTGCCAAATTTCGGTCTCAGGGAAAATCATCAGCCCCGACGCAGCCAGAGCCAGCCCGTATGGCACTCCATTATCAGCATTGTAAAGCCGGGCGATCCACTCGCGCGCTTGCGCCCATGCAGGCAGGGGCCACTTACGAATGTAAATAAAGGCTAGGGTCAAGACCCCTCCCAACACAGACGTCAGTACGCCATAATCCAGAACATTGACCCATCCGAGCCAAACCGCAGTTGCCGCGGCAAGTTTCGCGTCGCCCCCACCCACATAGTTGAAGGCAAAAAGTGTGAAAGTGATGATGAGGACCGCCAAGCCGCAAGAGAGGTGCCAGGCGATATCCTCATAGGAAAGCCCGGCATAAAGAGCGAAGCCTATAAAACCTGCCACAAGGAAAACCGAAATTCGGTTTGATATCGTCATCGTGAACAGGTCGGATGCACCGGCATAGGCCATCAGAAATGGGAAAACCACAAGGGTGAGGACGGCTAGCATTATGCGGGTCTCCAACGGATCTCGATTTTTAAGCCTGCAGAATAGCCGAAGGTTATTGCGCGGCGGTTAATTGCAAAGGAATGACGGTATGATCTTCAAACAAAAACGGCCCTGATTGCTCAGGGCCGTTCGGAACCACTTTAAGAGGCTAAAGTCTTAGAGCTGGTTCTGGACGTTGGTGAATGTGCCGTTCAGCTTAGTGCCGGTGGCGCGCAGTGCACCGATGATGGCAACGCCGATCAAAGCGGCAATCAGGCCGTATTCAATTGCAGTTGCGCCGGATTCATTCTTTACAAAGCGTGCGATCAAAGAAGTCATAGTAAGCTCCAAATAAGTATCCCAGGTCCGGGATGGAAAGACGCCGTTGCTCCGGCGCTGAGGACAAACTGGCTTAAAAGTTCAAGGATTTTCTTAAGGCCGGAACATAAAAACCATTGATACCCGTAAATCTTTTGTCGTTTTGGCGCGATGGTAGGCAAGTATGAACACCGCAACTCACGAAAAGTATTTGCCTGATAAACACGCAAAAAAAAGCGGCCCCTTTCGGAGCCGCCTTTCGAACTTTTGAGCTAAGCGTGGAAGCTTAGAGCTGGTTCTGGACGTTGGTGAATGTGCCGTTCAGCTTGGTGCCGGTGGCGCGCAGTGCGCCGATGATGGCAACGCCGATCAAAGCGGCGATCAGGCCGTATTCGATTGCAGTTGCGCCGGATTCATTTTTTACAAAGCGTGCGATCAAAGAAGTCATAGTAAGCTCCAAATAATTATCCCAGGTCCGGGATGGAAAGACGCCGTTGCTCCGGCGCTGAACCGAAATTGACGCCGATTTGCAACCATCTTGTTAACAGAGAGGGTTAAAAATCTCAGATCTTCACAAATGAGACCAGCTTTGTGACTGATGGTTAGTCAGTTATTAAAATATGCCGTCAATCCTGAGTGTTCCTCACCCAAAACACGTCTGAGGTATCATGTGGGGGATAAATCACCGCTCCGTCATGCTAACTTAAGCAATGTTTAGGCTTCGTTCACCATTCTTCTATCTTATACGTTAAACAGTTTGTCGCGTGTGGAGAGCCTTATGTCGTTGTCATCTCTATTTTTGTCCCGTCAAGGACCGGTTCTGGTATTTTGCTGGACCGCGATGGCAGTTTTTGGCGCTCCATGTGCGCATGCAGAAAATGAACGCATCGAAGTGGTACTCGATCAAGCCAAGATTGTCCGGCTACCGCCAAATGCTCAGACGCTCATCATCGGCAATCCGGTTGTGGCCGATATCACTGTTCTGAAAAGCCGCAATTCGATGGTGCTCACCGGCAAGGGTTTCGGTGTCACCAATCTGATCGCGCTGGACGCTCAGGGCAATCCGGTCGCGGAATCGACCATTGAAGTAAAACAGGCCAAGGACAAAGTGTTGGTGGTGCAGCGCGGTTTCAAACGCGAAACCTATTCCTGCGTTTCCGAGTGCATGCCTGTGGTCATGCCAGCCGACGACCAAAGCTTTAATACTATTACCGCAGCCGGCATTACGCTTCGCAATGGGCTTTCCTCCCCGCAACACTAAGGCAACAGCTGCGCCATTTTCGGTGGCTGTATAAAGAACCGGGGCGCAAGCGTCCGATATCATTACCATTTTCTTAAAATCACTCTGCATGTTTTGAAGCAGCCCCTAAGACTTTTGCAATTTATTTGCGCTACTCCTTAGGTAAAGCCGGGTTTTACCGCGTCTTATCTCTTAGGACTGTACCATGCATATTGATCCTCTTTTCACTATGACACCTGACACTGTTTGCTCGGCCCCAGTGCTTGAGACCGGTGTGGCGATCAAGACGTTCAAAAGCAAAGCCGTGCCGCTCAAGACGCTGCTCAGCCGCTTTCGTAAAGAGAAGGCGGGCGTCGCAGCCGTTGAGTTCGGAATGATTGCGATGCCATTTTTCGGACTGTTGTTCTCAATATTTGAGACGGCCACTGATTTTTATATCAACGCAACCTTGCAGACAGCCGTTACTGCGGCTGCGCGCGACATTCTTACAGGGCAGGCCCAAACTGCAAATTACAGCTCCGCCGCTGATTTTATCAATAAAGCCCTTTGCGGTGGCGGAACGATTGCGCGCCGCGTTCCGGCATTTATGAATTGCACTCGTATCAAAGTTGACGTGCGCCCGGCTGCAGCTTTCGCAGGGATGGACATGTCCAAGCCTGTGCACAGTGGTGCACTCGATACATCGAGCTGGAGCTACAACCCAGGCACAAATAACCAACTGATCGTGGTGCGCGCTGTATATACCGTGCCAATCGTGACGTCGATTTTTGGCACTGCCAACACCGTTATCGTGGCTGGCAGCAGCTGGCCCCAACGCGTCTTGCTAGCTACTGCCGCATTCAAAAATGAGCCTTAGCACTTACATGCCACACCGGTTTTCACTCAGGACTTTCCCATGAAAATGCCATCGAAATTCTTCCCTCACGTCGCAGATAAGCTCGTAAAACTTTCCCGCGACAAAAAGGGCATCGCTGCGGTTGAATTCGCACTCATCCTGCCTTTGATGATGATCACCTATCTCGGCGTTTCTGAGGTCAGTCTCGTGCTGAGCGCGGATCGCAGAGTTATATCGGTGGCGCGCGCGTCCTCGGATTTGACTGCGCAATTGTCCACCATCGCAGATGCCGATATCAACGCAGTTTTTGATACGGCTGGTCCATTGATGTCGCCTTTTGCTGCCAACACCGTGAAGATCGCTATTTCGAGTGTATTGTTCAACACTAACCCAGGCGGCTC
>JANXSV010000130.1 GCA_025356505.1 Methylovirgula sp. | reverse complement strand
CTCTATGACGGGCGCATTGACCCGGCGCAGGCGCTGGCGCTCATTGGCAAAGCCCATGCTTAAAATTCGCGTCATCCCCTGCCTTGATGTCAAAGATGGACGCGTCGTCAAAGGTGTGAATTTTGTCGATCTGGTTGACGCGGGAGATCCTGTCGAGGCTGCAATAGCCTATGATGCTGCTGGCGCCGATGAGCTGTGCTTTCTTGATATCACCGCAACCAGTGACAATCGCGGGACACTCATGGATGTGGTGCGGCGTACCGCCGAACAGTGTTTCATGCCGCTCACGGTGGGGGGTGGTGTGCGCACCCTTGAAGACATCCGCGCACTGTTGCTGGCCGGGGCGGACAAGGTTTCTATCAATTCCGCCGCGGTGAACAATCGTGCCTTTGTCCGCGATGCGGCGCAGAAATTCGGCGCGCAGTGCATTGTAGTCGCCATTGATGCCAAAACCGTACGTCCGGGCAAATGGGAGATTTTCACCCATGGCGGCCGCAAGCCGACCGGAATTGATGCGGTGGAATTTGCCAAAGAAGTGGTGTCGCTCGGGGCGGGGGAAATTTTGCTAACCTCCATGGACCGGGATGGCACCAAGCAGGGCTTTAACCTCGAACTCACCCGCGCCGTTGCGGACGCTGTCGCCGTGCCTGTGATCGCTTCGGGAGGCGTCGGCACTTTGGATCATCTGGTGGACGGCGTCAAAAAGGGCCATGCCAGCGCCGTGCTCGCAGCTTCGGTTTTTCACTTCGGAACTTACACAATAGGCGAAGCCAAAGCGCATATGGCGGCGGCGGGATTGCCGATGCGCATAGAAGATTAGGATCAAACCAATGTTCACCCTTGATGATCTCGCCGCTCTCATCACACAGCGCGCCTCTAGCCATGCCGATCAATCCTACACCCGCACATTGATAGAGGGCGGAGCGCCCAAAGCTGCCAAAAAGCTGGGCGAAGAAGCAGTTGAGTGCGTCATCGCCGCCATGCAAAACGATAAAGGCGCGTTGCGCATGGAAGCTGCAGATCTGATTTATCATCTCTTAGTCGTGCTTCAAATTGGTGGCGTTCCGTTGCAGGATGTGGTCAACGAGCTTGGCCGCCGCACCAGACAAAGCGGCCTTGAGGAAAAAGCCGGCCGCGTTCCCTATCCGCGCATTTCGGAATAGGCTGATACCGGACATCACCGGCCAGGTGAGATAAGACCGTTGAAGGGGAACAATGGGCCAGCCGCTGTCAAACCTATCGCCCTACCGGCGCTTTACCCGCGCGGAGTGGGCGCTGCTGCGTGCCGATACACCGCTGACCCTCACCATTGAAGATCTGCTGAAGCTGCAAAGCATGAACGACCCGATTTCGCTGGAGGAGGTCGCGGCAATCTATCTGCCGCTGTCGCGCATGTTGGCGCTCTATGTTGCAGCGACGCAGGGACTGTATAAGGCAACGCAGCGGTTTCTGGGCGCGGAAGACGGTAAAGTGCCCTATATCATCGGCATTGCCGGTTCGGTTTCAGCAGGCAAATCCACCACCGCCCGCGTGTTGAGGGCGCTGTTGTCGCGCTGGCCCAATACGCCCAAGGTGGAACTCGTCACGACGGACGGCTTTTTGATGTCCAATGCCGAGCTCACCCAGCTTGGGCTAATGGAACGCAAGGGCTTTCCCGAAAGCTACGACGGGCGCGCGCTCATCCGGTTTTTGTCAGATGTGAAGGCCGGCAAAAGCCGGGTCTCCGCGCCGCTCTATTCGCATTTGGTTTATGATGTGGTGCCCGGTGAAGAGACGATGGTGGATCGTCCCGACATTCTCATTGTCGAAGGGCTGAACGTGCTGTTGCCAAACCGCCTGTCCAAGGATGGCGATGAAATCCCGTTTGTCTCGGATTTTTTCGATTTTTCGATCTACCTCGATGCTGACGACATTGACCTAGAACGCTGGTACATAGAGCGCTTCATGCGGTTACGAGGCACCGCCTTTCGTGACCCTCGGTCGTTTTTCAAAAAATATGCCACGCTGAGCGACGAGGCGGCCATCGAAATGGCGCAGGGCCTTTGGTCACGCATAAACCTGCCAAACCTGCATGAAAACATACTGCCCACCCGCCTGCGCGCCGACCTGGTGCTGACCAAAGGCGCCAGCCATAGAATCGAGAGCGTGGCGCTGCGCAAGCTTTAGAAATCACCTGCCTGTTTCGCAACTTTCAAAAGTGCGAATATCGCTAGGGCGTGACCATGGCCAAGCTCAAATTCAGATTTATTTTTACTTAACATGGCCTTTTTCATTAAAGTAGTCGGTCAGCGCCAGCAGAAGCCCGACAAATACAAAACACAGCAACACCGCGATGGACCACATGATATCGCGGTCCTTGGTCGCTTCCACATTGATGAAGGTTTCCAAAACCTGAATCGAGGCGATCGCCGTTATGGAG
>JANXSV010000413.1 GCA_025356505.1 Methylovirgula sp. | reverse complement strand
CTCGGCTTTGAACATATCGGCGCGAATATTCTGGGCCGCAACATGTTCTCGCCGCTGCGCGGGCCATGGCTCAATGACGATTGGAAAGGCTGGTGGGGACCAAACCCGCCCTTCCACGCGCCGGTTTTTGTGCTCACGCACCATGCCCGCGCCCCCTTGGTCATGGAAGGCGGTACGACGTTTCACTTTGTCACCGTTGGCATTCACGAAGCGCTTGAGCGGGCAAGGTCATCCGCCAACGGCAAGGATATTCGCCTTGGCGGCGGCGTTGCCACGGTGCGCCAATATTTGCAGGCGCAGCTGGTAGATGAAATGCACCTCGCAGTTTCGCCGCTGATGTTGGGCAAAGGCGAAGCACTGTTTGCGGGGCTTGATCTGCCGCAGCTTGGCTATCGCGTTGACAGGAGCGTTGAGGGCGAACGGGCGACGCATTTCATCGTCACGCGGGCGTGAGGGTGAGGATTTAGGTGGGTTCATCACTCAAATCCCGCCTCGTGGAAAAAGCATTGGAATTGGGCTTTGAAGATTGCAGGGTCGCTCTGCCGGGCTCCATTCCCATGGCACCGGAACGTCTCTCCGCGTGGTTAGAGCTTGGCGCGCATGGCACCATGGACTGGATGGCCGAGACACAGGCGCGCCGCGCCTCTCCGCACGCCTTATGGGGCGATGTTCGCTCCATAATTATGCTCGGCATGAATTACGGCCCCTCGGACCTGCGCGTGCCGCCCTCAAATGCGGCTAATATTTCGGTCTATGCACGCCACCGCGACTATCATGATGTGATCAAAGGCAAGCTCAAGCTGCTGGCGGGTTGGCTCGCGGCTCAGGCACCCTGCGAGGTTAAGGTTTTCGTTGATACCGCTCCGGTCATGGAGAAGCCGCTGGCCGAAGCTGCGGGCTTGGGTTGGCAGGGAAAGCACACCAATCTGGTATCGAAAGAGCTTGGCTCTTGGCTTTTTCTCGGCTCGATCTTTACCACGGCCGACCTCGCGCCAGACGCAAGTGAGCCGGACCACTGCGGATCCTGCCGCGCTTGTCTTGACTCTTGTCCCACCGATGCCTTTCCCGCGCCGTATCAGATCGATGCGCGGCGGTGTATCTCCTACCTCACGATTGAGCATAAGGGACACATCCCGGTTGAATTGCGCGCCAAAATCGGCAACCGCATTTACGGCTGCGATATTTGTCTGGCGGCTTGCCCGTGGAATAAATTCGCCAAAACGGCGCGTGAGATCAAGCTACAGGCGCGCCCGAATCTGCTGGCGCCACCGCTGACCTTTTTGGCAGGGCTTGATGACGCCGCCTTTCGCGCTTTTTTCTCCGGCTCTCCCATCAAGCGCATCGGGCGCGATCGGTTTTTGCGCAATGTGGTCATCGCCATGGGCAATTCGGGCGATTTGTATTTTCGCGATGATCTGCTGCGATGTTTGGGCGAACCCTCGCCCCTCGTGCGGGCCATGGCCGTGTGGGCTATGCATGCGCTTGATCCTGCCATGGCACATGAATTGCGAGGGCGGATGCTCGCGCATGAGCGTGACGAAAGCGTTTGCGCCGAGTGGCTAAATTTGCCGACAAATGAATGATGGATAGGCGTTTAATGAAACTTTTTGTTTTCGGCCTCGGCTACAGTTCGCTGGCATTTGCGCGCGCATATGGCAGCCGATTTGCGCAGATTTGCGGCAGCGTTCGCTCGCCCGAAAAAGCTGCCAGCCTCATGGGGGAGGGCATTCATGCCGTGCTTTTTGACGGGCGCGATGTGGCGGAATATCTTAAAACCGCCGATTTTCTGCTGGTATCCATCCCGCCGCGCGAGAATGACCCGACCCTGACACGCTACAGCAGCGAAATTGCCGCCGCGCCGATATCAACGATCGTTTATCTGTCCACCATCGGCGTCTATGGTAACCAGGATGGCGGCTGGGTGGATGAAAACACCGCCGTTGAGCCCTATTCGGAGCGCTCGCGCCACCGCGCCACTGTCGAACAGCAATGGCTGAGTTTCGGCGCGGCTCATGGCAAAAAGGTGATTATCCTGCGCCTAGCCGGAATTTATGGTCCAGGCCAGAACGCACTGGAAAATCTGCTCAGCGGCACTGCCAAGCGCATCATCAAACCGGGGCAGGTGTTTAACCGCATTCATGTTGACGACATCGCCGCAGCAATCTGGGCCGGGCTGAATTTTCAGGGCCAAAGTGGTATTTTTAATGTCACCGATGACGAACCCGCACCGCCGCAGGATGTCGTGACCTTTGCGGCGAACCTGCTCAAAATGCCGCCACCTCCCGAAGTGGCCTTTGAACAGGCGCAGATGTCGGACATGGCGCGAAGCTTCTACGCTAAAAATCAGCGTGTTCGCAATGTGCGCCTGCGCAAGGAGCTTGGCGTTGATCTTAGATATCCAACCTATCGGAAGGGCGTTACCGCTTTGAGCCGTGCCCTGCCCAACGGTGTCGCAAATCGAGAACCGGATTAGCCCAAGGTGATCAACATCACAGGCTTGGTAGTTTGCAGGTTCGAAATGCCCGTGCCTGACAGCCAAAGGATGACATCGGATAAAGTTGCGCTATGGTGCTCAAGCTGATTTTTGCGGGCCAAGCTGATTTTTGCGGGCAACGTAGGGCAAGCGCTCACGTTCGTTCATCTCGTTTTTCACACTAGGCCACAGGGCCAGATTGGATGTCACATGCGCAACTCGATAAAGCTTCCGGCACGGATAATGGCAACGCTGCTCTCCGGCACAGCGCTGATTGCGGCGGCGCAGGCGGCACCGGCAACAGACGAGGGTGCGCGCGGCATCGAAAATAGTTTTTCGACCTATATCGGCAAGGCAGCGGTTGAACAGAAGCTGATCTCAGTCAAGCCGCAAGGCGAGTCCTATCGTATTTCGCTCGATTTTGAGAAGATGGTGGCCAGCGCCAAAGCGCCCCAATACAGCCTGAAAATGGCACCTTGGGATATCGTGGTTACCGAACAGGCGGACGGCAATTGGGCGGTTAAATCTGAGGCATTTCCGGAAATTGCACTCAAAGTCCCGGGAGCGGATGGCGGACTTGAAGAGTCTATAAAATATACCAATTACAAATTTGAAGGCGTTTTCAACCCGAAACTGATGGCTTGGCTGAGCGGCAAGGCATCTCATGATGCTGCCGATGGCTTGGTGGGCGGGAAAGTGAACGGCACAGTAAAGATCGGCTCCGGCCAGGTCACCATGACGGGGACCGATGCCGGTAACGGCGCTGTTTCGGGAAATTTTAGTCAAACCATTAAGGATATGGTGGAGGTCGTCCACCTCCCGCCACCACCAAAGGATGCGCCCGCCACAGCCAGTGGTGATTTTACCGTGAAGATTGCGGACTTGGGCGCAAACACGGATATTGATAGCTCTAAAAACAAAGCGATTCTGGACCTCTGGGCAGCCTTTTTGGCCAATCCGTCCAAGGAAGCCATTGCTAAAAATCAGACAGATATCAAATCAAAGCTCACCGCAGCGATGCCGCTCTGGAATGTTATCAAAGGCAGCGCCACGCTTAAAGACGTCTCTGTTGTAACGTCCATGGGCAATTTCAGCGTGAAATCTTTCAGCGAATCGATTGGACTGTCAGGCATGACCGAACATGGCCTGTTCCAGTTTGGGATTAATTTCACCGACCTCGCCTTACCGGCCGGCATCGTACCGGCGGTCAATGCTCCCCTCGTGCCAACCTCGATGGACCTGGACATCAAGATCACCGCCGATGGCCTGGACCGCATCGCCAAGACCCTCATCGATGAAGCCGACTTCAGCGCCGACCCCGTGCTCCCTGAGTCTTCGTCCATGGAGTTGATGGGCATCGCTATGACGTCAAATCCGAAAATCACCATTGCGCCCAGCCATATCATCGCACCGAGCATGAACTTGACCATCGCCGGGGAGGTAATCTCCAATGGTCTTAACCCGACGGGCAAAATCACAATCGACGCTGTCGGGCTCGACAAAACCATAGCAGCTCTGAAAGAGGCCGGTAAAAACGACCCTGAGGCGCAGAAGACCATTTCAGGCCTTTCTGTGGCGCGCGGCATGGCAAAACCGGGGCCCAACGGTGCGTCAAGTTTTGTCATCGAAATCAATGGCAAAACGGTTTCGGTGAATGGCATGGCCATTCCCATGGGCAAATAGCTTCAGGCATATAGCTTCAAGCAAGTTGCTGAAAGATAGTACCCTGCAAAAGCGAAGGGGGCGGCTCTCGCCCTCTTCAAGCCGCCTTTGCGATAATTCCAAAATGTTGGATATAGCGTGGATCCATCTGTGCCACAGGCAGAATAACCAGCACGTCGATGGTGCGGAACTCAGGATCAATAACTGCGCCTTGGCCGAACATAGCGCCGATACGCCAATAGGCTTTTATCAGCGGCGGCAGCGCCTGCACGGCCTTTTTCATATCGAGAGTGTCGGCTGAAATATAGGTCATCGGTACGGCGTTCTTGCCCAGCGCCTTTGCGGTCCAATCCTCGCTGGCCTTGGCTTGCGCGGCCAGGAAGCTCAGTGGTGCAGCGATTTTCAAAGGATTGACGCCGCTGAAGCTGGCGCAGCCGATCATGACGTCGATATGATGATGATTGAGGTAGGCAGCTATGCCTTGCCAAAGCAAATCAATACTGTTTTTGCTCCGATAGCCTTCAAGCACGCAAGAACGCCCGAGTTCGAGAAATTTCTTACCCGAATGACGAACCAGCAACGGCGCGATGTCAAACTCCCTCGCCGAGTAAAATCCGCCGTGTGCCTCGGCGATATCCTGACGCAGCAAACGATAGGTGCCGACGACTTTTGGTTTTGGCAGGCCGAGCCTTTTGGATTTGGCGGAGTGATCAATCACCAGCAGATGGTCGCAAATCCGGTCGAAGCCGCAGATATCGCGGCGGGACAGCGCGGCTTTCCGACCCGGTATAGCGCCGCCTTCCTCAAAAAACACCTTATACCGCAGCTTTTGTGCCTTGCGGATTTCTGCTTTTGTCGTGGCAAGTCGCACCTCCAGGGATCCGCTGGTGGCGAGGCTTGCCTCAAGCCCGGTGAGGTCGCGAATGATGCGGCCCTTCAGCTTCGGCTTGAAATAACCTGCGGCAGATAAGTAGTGCGCGGAGGAATATATTTTTTGGGAGTAAAACTTTGGCGAAAAAAACCGGGGTGCTTCAAATTGAGGAGGCAGAACGGCGGTTTCGGATTGAGGCTTCTGCGGCAATATCGACATTTCTGCTCCGGCGCGGTTCTTGAAAGGAACCTCCGCGTGTGACATCAGATTCACGTTTCAGGCGGATGACACTGCTGCGGCAGTATTATGACGCGATTCAGAAGCCGTGGTCAAACACCGGGCCGCGCTGCGCCTGCGCCAAAGCCGGGCGGAACTTTTTGGCAAAATCCGCACGCTCTTGCGCTGTGAGAAACTTGCCCAGTTCGACCTCGCGCGATCTCACCCGCAAAAACAGCCGCCGCATTCCATAATCCTCGTCTTCATCTGTGCCGAGACGCACCCAGAGCGGGTTGAACGAGAACGCCCGTTTCACACCCTTGGCACTAACCTTTTCTATTTTCAAAGACACCACATCAAGCCGCACTGTCTCATAAGCCTTGGCACTGTTGTAGGACGCACGGAAGGCCACATAGATCAGCAGGACATCAAGACCCATAAAGCCAATGATCGGCCAAGCTCCCAACAAAAAGAATGGAATTGTCGTAGCGGTGGAAATGGCACACAGCAACAGCATGAGCAATTTGAAATGGCTGGCTTTGAGCGAGCGATGCGGCTGCAAGCGCTGCTCGAACAAAGTGCTATTTACAGGGTGCTCCGAACTGTGTTCTGTCATGCCACACTCATCCAAACAGTTTCGATGTCTATGCCCGTCGCCAAACCCACAAAACCCGCCATACCCACAAAATCGGCCAAGCCTGTAAAACTCACCGCCAAGACGGGAAACCCCAAAACCAAGCCTGAAAAACGCTTACAGAAGCCAAACCGTGCTACGGTTGCTGAAGTTTTTCGACGTTTTCACGTCGCCGCTCCCGAACCTAAGGGGGAGCTTGACTATGTCAATGCCTACACCTTGCTTGTGGCAGTGGTCTTATCAGCGCAGAGCACCGATGTTGGCGTCAACAAGGCCACGAAAGGACTATTTGCCGCAGCGGACACGCCGCAAAAAATGGTCCTTCTTGGCGCGGAGCGCATCCGCGATCACATCAAAACCATCGGTCTGTTTCGCACCAAGGCGAAGCATGTGATGGC
>JANXSV010000121.1 GCA_025356505.1 Methylovirgula sp. | reverse complement strand
GCCTGAAGTTTCTTTGCCACCCGCAGCACAGTGATCGGACATTTGCGTGAGCCAGTTTAAATTTGGAAATCGCCCCTTGTTACGCTCCGTTGTTAAGGGTGTTGGATCGGCGCTGCCAAAGCGGCTGGTGACCAACTCCGAATTGGAGAAACAGGTCGATACGAGTGACGACTGGATCGTTCAGCGCACGGGAATTCGCCAGCGATATCTGGCTGGAGAGGGCGAAACAACCTCGACGCTGGCGACGCAGGCCGCAATTGCGGCTCTGGCAGATGCCGGTATGGATGTTCAGGATATTGATCTTGTTATCGTGGCGACGTCCACTCCGGATTACACTTTTCCCGCTACGGCGACCATCGTTCAGGCTGCTCTCGGCATCACCCGCGGCGTTGCTTTTGACGTTCAAGCGGTGTGTTCAGGCTTTGTATTTGGCGTTGCCACGGCGGACAAATATCTGACGTCGGGCTCGCACAAATGCGCGCTGGTAATTGGCGCAGAGACATTCTCCCGCATTCTCGACTGGAAAGATCGGACGACTTGCGTCCTATTTGGCGACGGCGCCGGGGCCATCGTGCTTGAGGCTCAGGAGGTGACGGGCACCGCCAATGAGCGCGGCGTCATGACGTCGCACTTGCGCTCCGACGGGCGTCATCGTGCAAAACTTTTTGTCGATGGCGGTCCGTCAACCACCCAGACTGTGGGCCATCTACGCATGGAGGGCCGCGAGGTTTTCCGTCACGCCGTTGGTATGGTCACAGATGTCATCATGGATGCCTTCGCTGCGACCGGTACGAGTGTGGCCGAACTTGACTGGTTTGTCCCGCATCAGGCCAACCGCCGGATTATTGATGCATCCGCCGACAAGCTTTCCATTGCGCCTGAAAAAGTTGTGACAACTGTTCAGCTTCACGGCAATACATCTGCCGCGTCGATCCCTCTGGCGCTGAGTGTTGCGAAGGCGGACGGACGTATCAAGCAGGGTGATCTGGTGATGATCGAGGCGATGGGCGGGGGCTTCACTTGGGGTAGCGCGCTTATTCGCTGGTGAATTTAAGTTTATCAGCGCGTAAGTGCGAGATGATGCTTCCATTTACTTGAAAAGACACATAAAACTCGAGTAAGGCTGGGTTTGGGGTGCCGTGAAAACGGCTGCAGGCAATAAAAGAAAATTGGAGATTTTAGTATGGCGAAGGCACCTCAGGTGGCAAAAACAGTCACGCGGGCCGATCTGGCTGAAGCCGTGTATCAACGGGTAGGCCTGTCTCGTACCGAATCTGCTGAGCTGGTAGAAACTGTACTCGCTGAAATCTCCGACGTTCTGGTAAACGGAGCGAACGTGAAATTGTCCTCGTTTGGCTCATTTCTCGTGCGCTCAAAGTCAGAACGGATTGGCCGCAATCCAAAGACGGGTGTGGAGGTTCCCATCACTCCGCGCCGGGTTATGGTTTTTAAGCCATCCAATATTATGAAGGGCCGCGTCAATGGGGACGTGGTGGCGGATGAGGCCGAATAGGTTCAGCATTTAGACGGAGTTCAATCTAGCGATGATGGAGAAAAGCCCCGACGCATTTCGTACCATCAGCGAGGTGGGAACCGATCTTGATTTGCCGCAGCATGTGCTTCGGTTTTGGGAAACGCGCTTTACCCAGATTAGGCCATTGAAGCGCAGCGGTGGGCGGCGATATTATCGCCCCGAAGACGTCGAGCTGCTTAAATGCATCCGTCAGCTGCTTTATGGCCAAGGTTATACGATCAAAGGCGTGCAGCGCATGCTGAAGGAGCGTGGCGTTAGAGTGCTTGTTGCGCAGGTGCTTTCAGGCCAAATGCCTGAAACGGGACACGGAGACGGCGGCGTCACCTCCCACGGCGAGACAAACGCCGATTCGTCCTTGGAGATATCTCAAGACGAGCGAGCGTCGGGTCTAAGTCCGCAGGACTTGCATCGCCTTAAAGCAGCACTTTTTGAAATGAATGAAGGCATGACGCTTTTAAAAGATGCCTTGAGCTCCGAAGAATAAGTTCGAATATTTGAGCGGGACGTTGCGCATCTGAGCGGCATTCTCTATAAGCGCAAGCAGTCGGAGTGTAGCGCAGCCCGGTTAGCGCACTAGTCTGGGGGACTAGGGGTCGTGGGTTCGAATCCCGCCACTCCGACCACATCAACCTTCGTGTCAGTTCGGCCTATCGGCTACGCGAGGCTATTGGCGGTGAAGACGCACCGCTCCAAGTGCTTGCAAAGTCAAAGTTTTAAAGGAATGCACCCTGTGCCCCATGAAATTTTACCGAGGCTGACACAAGAAGAGATAGCCATGTCACTCGCACTTGATTTGCGAGCTTGGCGGTTCGAAAACAACCACCTCACCCGAACTTTCAAAACATTTGGCTGGAAGGCCAGCCTGATGGTAACGAACGTCATCGGGCATCTATCCGAGGCGGCTTGGCACCATCCGGACCTGAGTGTCAGCTATGCAAGCGTGACGGTGAAACTTCAAAGCCACGATGCAGGCGGGGTAACCCGCCGTGACGTTGATCTTGCCCGGATGATCGAACAGGTTGTGGGTTGGCAGCCGGCCAAGACCGGGAGTTCGCTTGAGGGCACGCCGCAGACGCCAGATGCCGGCTACATCAAATATGACTGAAATCGGTATCGGCCTTGGCAGCAATATGGGCGACAAGGCACAGCAGATTCTCACTGCGGTTCACGAGCTTAAGATTGCCGGTCATGTTTTCGACCTTAGCTTGTCTTCGCTTTATCGCACTGCGCCGTGGGGAAACCTCGATCAGGACTGGTTTGTAAACGCCTGCGCCGTGGCAAAAACTGATCTAAGTGCAGAAGCGCTGCTTGCCGAGGTTCAGCGAATCGAAATCAAAATGGGCCGGACTCGCGTCGTTCATTGGGGGCCGCGCAGCATCGATATCGACATCTTGTTTTATGGCGACACGCGGGTTGAAACACCGAACCTTACGGTTCCTCATGCGGAGCTTCTCAATCGGGCTTTCGTGCTTGTTCCGCTGCTGGAGTTGAAGCCTGATTTGAAATTAGGCGGCAGACCTGTGCGGGAAGCTCTGGCGCGCCTTGACGCCACGGACATTTTGCCGATTGCTCATTCAGCGGTTGCAAAGGCGATATAAGCTTGGCGCAAAGCAAGCGTTAGAGGCCCAGGCTTGCCAGTTCCGATCAGCTTATCATCTATAGCAACAACAGGCATTACGAAGTTTGTGGCTGCGGTAATGAAGGCCTCGTCTGCGCTGTAGGCCTCCTCAAGTGTAAAAGCACGCGACGATAGCTTCAAGCCAAGCGGTGCAATCATGCCAATCAAAGCC
>JANXSV010000118.1 GCA_025356505.1 Methylovirgula sp. | reverse complement strand
GCTCTGTGCCCATGCAGCGCATTTCTGTGTTTATGAGCGTGTTTGATTGCCACGTAAACCGCGCTCCGGTTTCGGGCAAAATAAGAACGATAGCTTACAAGCCGGGACTGTTCGTCAACGCTGATCTGGACAAGGCAAGCGATGACAATGAACGTAACGGACTGGTGATCGAGGCATCGCAGGGCGCTTTTGGTGTTGTTCAGATTGCTGGCTTAATCGCGCGTCGTATTTTGTGTTTCGCGCGAGAAAGCGAAGCTATTGGAACCGGAGATCGTTTCGGGCTCATTCGATTTGGGTCAAGGGTCGATGTCTATATGCCCGAAGGCGCGCGAATTTTGGTCGGATTGGGCAGCAAGGCTGTCGCTGGCGAGACAATCCTTGCTGATTATTCTGCCGGAAGCCTGCCTCAACTGAGCTTTAAGGCCGGTTGATGGAGCGCCTCGACGAAACAGAGCTTACAAAATCGAAGGCCAAGCATTTTGGCGGGGTGCCGTTCCGAGTGATATTGCCAAATCTGGTGACGCTGCTTGCGCTGAGTTTGGGACTTACATCGATACGCTTTGCTATCGAGATGAAATTGGAAACCGCAGTGCAGCTGATTATTGCCGCTGCGGTTCTTGATGCGCTGGATGGCCGCATAGCGCGCGCCCTCAAAGGCACGTCAAAGTTTGGTGCAGAATTTGATTCTTTGGCCGACTTTGTAGATTTTGGCGTTGCGCCAGCCTTATTGCTCTACCAGTTTTCACTCCACGACATCAAAGGCTTGGGCTGGATAGCGGTAATGACATTTGCGGTCGCTGCGGCTTTGAGATTAGCGCGATTTAACGTGGCTATAGATGATCCAAACAAGCCCGCTTGGCACAGTAATTTTTTTGTCGGAATGCCTGCTCCGGCCGGCGCAATTGTTGGCATGCTGCCGCTCTATTTGAATTTGCTCGGCCTGCAACACACCCAGACGTATGTGCCATTCGAAATAGCCTACACGTTTTTAGTGGCGCTTTTGATGGTCAGTCGGATCCCACACTATTCAGGAAAATCACTGGGGCGGGTGCCGCGGGATTATGTCGTGTTGGCGCTCTTCGGAGTGGTGGTCACATTGCTTTTGCTCGCGACCTATCCTTTTGAGATGCTTGTCTTCGTTAGTACGCTCTACGTTCTGATGATACCATTCTCAATGCGCAGCTTTTCGAGACAAAGCGAAAACGACAAGGTCACTGCTAGCAACCACTCGTCTGAGCGTTCTAACTAAACGCAGGCATACTTGGTTTGCCTGCGCTTTAATGATCGTGATCGTGATCGGCGTCATTGCTAGGGGCAACTGTCCGGCGGTCGGCGTAACGCGTCGGGATACGTTCGGCACTATCGCGGGCATCCCGCCCAACACGCGCCGCAATTTGCGATAGATCGACAAATTCGTCGGCTTGACGCCGCAATTCGTCGGCAATCATCGGCGGCTGGGTCATAACTGTTGAGACCACAGATACGCGGACGCCCTTGCGCTGTACCGCTTCTACCAAAGATCGAAAATCGCCATCCCCGGAAAACAATACGATTTGATCTAAATGGTCTGCCATCTCCATTGCATCAACAGCGAGCTCAATATCCATGTTTCCCTTAACCTTGCGGCGTCCGAGGGAATCAACAAATTCTTTTGTAGGTTTTGTGACAACTGAATAACCATTATAATCAAGCCAGTCTATAAGCGGCCTGATTGAGGAATATTCTTGATCTTCGATGAGAGCGGTGTAGTAAAATGCTCGAATGAGCCTGCCTTTGCCTTGGAACTCTTTAAGCAACCTTCGATAATCTATGTCAAATCCTAAAGATTTGGCCGTGGCATAGAGGTTTGCCCCATCTATAAAAAGCGCAATACGTTCTGTCGTTGACATTATAACCTGCAAAGTGATCTGACACTCTTCCGAGAAGATGAAATCGTTCACAATCGATACATCGTTTTATCCAGAATGTGTAGCAACTTTTCAAAAACAGCCGCAGAATTTATAACGAAAAGCTTTTAGGCTTTATAGAATTGTAAATTTAAATTACGTTTTCCGTTAAAAAGAACTAACACCATTCCCTCAACAACCGCCTGCAGAGTGCGGCGATTACTAGTCAATATGATACCGTTATACGTCGATGTTTGTAATATTTGCGTCCATTACTTTGGGTCATGTACGTACGGGCCATGGTTTTAGATAAAGCTCGACGTTGAAGCTGGCGTGAGCAACGTCAGCCGTGCAAATGCGTCTTCCATCGCCTCACATCACCGCTTCCGGCTCGGTTTTTTTAAAACCCGTTATAAAGCAGCGACTTAAAATTAAAGGCCATTTGAGGCTTTGCCTTGCGCATCAAGCTGTATGCGTATATTGGCAAGCATCAAAATAAATTTACGGACTTAGGAGCTACACTGCCATGGCACGTGTCACAGTTGAAGATTGCATTGATAAGGTGGAAAATCGGTTCGATTTGGTTCTGATCGCCAGTCACCGTGCCCGCCTATTGTCTTCCGGATCGCAGCTTACGGTCGCACGGGATAACGATAAGAACCCGGTTGTTGCGCTGCGCGAAATTGCCGACGAAACACTTACCGCGCCAGACCTGCGCGAAGACCTCATTCATTCTCTACAAAAGCATGTGGAAGTCGATGAGCCCGAATCTGAAACAGTGCCTGCTTTGTCCGGGTCCGATCAGAGCATCGATTTGGGAAGTGAAGTGCAATTTGACAGAATGACCGAGGAAGACCTTTTGCGTGGTCTTGAGGAACTCGTACCTCCTGCCAATAGTGATGACGACAGCGATTAATTGACGGTTACTTTGTGATGCCAATTCAAGAGTGCCGATTTTCTTCGGCGCTCTTTTTCATTTGACGACCGCTTGCCATGAGTGGCGCACCAAAGGATACTGCTTTGCGGCGCAGTTTGTCCGTCATTGTTGCCTATTTGGAGCGCCAACTTAATGATGCGTCAGCACGAACTCGTAGAGCGCGTTAAGCGATATAATCCTAATACCAATGAGGATTTGCTCGACCGCGCCTATGTTTACGCCATGCGCGCACACGGCACACAGACGCGGGCCTCGGGTGACCCCTATTTTTCGCACCCCCTCGAAGTTGCCGCCATTTTAACGGACCTGAAGCTGGACGACGCGACAATCGTCGCTGCGGTCCTGCATGACACTATTGAGGACACCGGAGCCACTAGGGAAGAAATAGACACCCTTTTTGGTGCAGAGATCGGCGCTTTAGTGGAGGGGCTGACCAAGTTAAAGAAGCTTGATCTTGTTTCGAAGCGTACGGCTCAGGCTGAAAACTTTCGCAAACTGCTCCTTGCCATAGCTGACGACATTCGCGTTTTATTGGTTAAACTGGCGGACAGACTGCACAATATGCGGACGCTGCATTTTGTTCCGCAGGACAAGCGCCAGCGCATCGCCGAAGAGACTCTCGATATTTATGCGCCTCTTGCGGGGCGAATGGGTATGCAAGGCATGCGTGATGAGCTTGAAAATCTGGCTTTCAAGCATCTGATGCCTGAAGCCTACATGATGATTACAACGCGGTTGCAAGAGCTCAAAACCAAAAACGGCGAAATCATTACGAGAATTGAAAAAGAGCTCGTTGATCAATTTAGCGTGCGCGGCATCAAGGCTGCGGTAAAAGGCAGGCAAAAACAGCCCTATTCCGTTTGGCGCAAGATGGAAAACAAGTCTATCGCGTTCGAGCAGCTGTCCGATGTGTACGGCTTCCGGGTGCTCATCGATACGCTGGAAGATTGCTATCGCGCATTAGGCG
>JANXSV010000337.1 GCA_025356505.1 Methylovirgula sp. | reverse complement strand
ACAACACCGTCCAGGCAGGGTTGGCCGCACGAAAAACGCCTTCGCTGTCCAATATGGCGAGCATGTCGCGCGAATTCTTCCAGACACGGTCGCGCTCGGCGGTGCGCTCGGTGACTTGCGCCTCGAGCGTCTCGTTCAGGTCGCGGAGCGCAAGTTCTGCATGGCGACGGGCGCTCACGTCCTTGAACAGCACTACGACCTGACGTTTCGCAGGCGGCTCGACGCGAAAGACTGCCAGCTCCAGGTAGCGACCGGTCTCTTCCAGCGTGCGTTCGAAGCGGATCGCCGTACCGCTTTTCAGAACTTCAGCAAAAATCTTTATCCAAGCATCCGCCTCGTCGTCCGACATCACCTCGCGTGCGCGTTTGCCGACGATATCGGGAATTCCGGCATTGGCGGTGTAGGCCGGGTTGGCTTCGACATGGATGTAGTCAGACAATGGCCCTCCCGGTCCGTCGATGAATTCGAGAACGCAAAAGCCCTCGTCGATGATGTCGAACAACGTGCGATAGCGTTCTTCGGACGCCTCCAATTTTGCGGCGGCTTCGCGCCGATCGGTCACATCGCGCCAGAATACCGCAAGACCATCACCAACGGGGTACGCCCGCAGGTTCAACCAGGTTTTGCGGCCATCTGGCCAGGAATAGCGGTGCTCATGTCTGACGGGCACGCGTTCGCTCATCGCACGCTTGTAAAGCGTTCCGATTTCGCTGGTCTCGGTACCTGGAAAGGCTGTCCAGTGCGATTGGCCGATGATTTCCTCGCGCGCACGCGTATCGATCCTGAGCGCTTCGGCGTTGTGCTCGAGAATCGTGAAGTCAGGGGCGAGCAGCGCAAAGCCCTCACCCATGCCGTTGATCACCGATCGCAGCCGCCCCTCACTCTCGATCAAAGCAACCTCAGCCCGCTTGCGCGTATCGATATCGATGTTCACGCCAATCCACTTCGTGATTCGCGTGTCGGGAGCGAGGACAGGAGACGCGCGCACATTGGTCCAGCGCCAACCGCCTCTTGGCGAGCGGAGACGGAATTCGGCATCGACGGGACGACGGGCGGCTATCGCTTCGCGCCATTGGCGCTCGGCATAGTCGCGGTCGTCGGCATGGACCGCGTCCAGCCAACCGTACCCAAGCCATTCCTCAACGGTCTGGCCAGTGTAAGCACGCCAGGTCGGACTGTCGGCTGTAGCAATCCCGTCGGGGCTCGTTTCCCAAATCGCTTGGGTCCAGCTCTCGATCAACAGACGGTGACGCATTTCGCTGTCGCGCAGCGCCGCCTGAGCGAGCACGTTGTCGGTCGTCTCAGTCGCGGCACAATAGAAGCCCGCGACGTTGCCTCGATCGTCACGGAGCGCCGTGTACGAAAAAGTGAAATAGCCGACCGGCTGGCCCTGTCTTCCTGCGAGCGCGATCGGCAAGTCGGTGAAATGTTGCGCGTCACCTGCAAGCGTCCGTTCGACGATCGGGCGGAACTCACCCCAGATTTCAGCCCATAGCTCGGCGTAGGGCATTCCAATGCCGGGATGCTTCGCACCAACAATCGGTAGATACGCATCGTTGTAGAATGACATGAGGTCAGGCCCCCAAGCAATATAAACCGGCTGAACCGCGCTCAGCATGAGCGAGATCGCGGTTTGCAATGCCTGTGGCCAGGTGTCGGGCGGACCAAGCGGCGTTGCGGACCAGTCGTGCGCACGAATGAGCGCGCCGGTTGCGCCGCCACCCTTCAAAAAGGGCGGTCCCTGAAGGTCGTTGATCGACAACACGCGTTCTACCTCTGCCATTTCTTCCACTGATCTTTTCCTGAAAAAGTGGATGGGGTTAAGCTGCTTGTTGTTCCATTTTGGCGGGGCGGCGATAGCCTATCGCGGAATGAAACCGATGTGAATTATAGAAGCCTTCGATGTTTGCAAACAAGTCCCTGCGAGCGTCTTGTCGCGAGGGATTGACCCGGTGGTAGATACGTTCAGTTTTGAGCGTGTGAAAGAAGCTTTCCATCTGGGCATTATCCCAGCAATCGCCTTTTCGGCTCATGGTTGGGGTGATCCCGTTGGCAGCCAGAGTTGACTGGTAGGATTGAGCTGCATATTGAATTCCGCGATCAGAATGGTGGGTCAGGCCCCCACAGAGTCTGAGAACAAAATGCGTGGCAGACAAGAAAAACCTGCCGCACGATACCTCGGTTAAGAGGGACGCTAAACGCGGGCAAGGTCACATGCGAGCAAGATGTTCCACGGGCTAGTGTGCTGGGCCATCTTCGCCTACGCCAATGGAGGCGTGCGTCACGATAAAACGGTGCCGACATGCGTAACGGCCGCTAAGCGCATAACATTACGGGCGCAATCCGAAAACACCAGGAACGTGCCGCCATAGCTGATGAGGCCGCCATGCCCATGGGCGCACCGGAGTGGCCGGATTTAGCGCACACTGCGGCATCGATCGAAAGGCAGCGAATGCAATTTGCCAAAGTGAAATTTGTGGAGCGATGTCTTTGTATTGGGCTGGCGTGGCAATGTCGACCATGTGAGTTCTCCGATGGCTTAAAGAGCATCCCGAGGTAAAGTAACAAAAATAATCTCAATATAACATAATAAATGTTTATTCCACGGAAAATGTGTTATATTTTGGACGTATTTTGAGGATACGACGTGAAACGCGACGAGCGCCAAAACCAAATCATGGACCTGCTGGTGGAACAGGGCGAAATCGATATGGATCGCCTTGCGGACCATTTCGCCGTGTCGAAAATGACGGTGCACCGCGATCTAGATGACCTCGAACAGGCTGGCCTTCTGCGAAAAATGCGTGGCGGCGCAACCATCGAAGCGGGTAATCAATTTGAGAGTGACTTTCGTTTTCGCGTCAGACAGGGAAGTGAAGCCAAATCCCGCATGGCCCGTGCGGCGCTGAAACTAATCGAGCCTGGCATGACTGTCATTATAAATGACGGATCCATGGCAAGCGTATTGGGCGCAATGATTGCCGAGAAACGGTCAGTTAGCGTCATCACCAACAATGCTGCGATTATTGATTCCTTAAAATCTGAGAGTGCTGTCACACTCATCGCATTAGGCGGCACTTACTCGTCAAAATTCAATGGTTTCTTCGGCGTCGTCACCGAAGAGACTCTTGCGCGCCTGCGCGCCGATATCGCCTTCATCTCCGCACCTGCAGTTTCCGGGCTTGAAGCCTTTCATATGGATGAGCGGGCAATGCGCGCCAAGCGGGCCATGATGGCGTCTGCCGAAAAATCCTGCCTGTTGGTCAACCATCAACGCTTTGGAAAATCCGCGCTGCATCGGCTTGCGAATTTAAACGAATTTGCGGCCATCATCACTGATGCTAAACCAGCCTCTATGACCGTTTATGTCAAAGCCGGAATCGAGATTGAAATCGCAAGGGATACGGATACTCCTAATGTATAATCGAAAAACCCACTGGATTGGCACCAGCTGGAAAATGAACAGAACGTTGGCCGAAGCCGTCAATTTCGCCGTGGCTCTGGCGGCTGCAGATGGCAGTCGCGATCCAGCTATACAGCGCTTCGTCATTCCACCTTTCACCGCGTGCCGACAAGTGAAGCAAGCTCTGATCAATACTTCGGTGAAAGTGGGTGCACAAAACATGCACTGGGCGGACGAAGGTGCATGGACTGGGGAGATTTCACCCGTCATGTTGAAAGACTGCGGATTAGATCTTGTTGAACTCGGCCATTCGGAACGGCGCAAACATTTTGGTGAAACTGACGAAACGGTTGGTTTGAAAACTGAAGCGGCAGTGCGCCACGGACTTGTGCCGCTGATCTGCATCGGTGAAACACTCGCTGAACGCGAAGTCGGTCGCGCGAAGGATGTTTTGGCGCAACAAGTGCGCGGCGCTTTATCGAAGCTAAGCGCAACACAAAAATCGGCAACTGTTCTATTAGCCTATGAACCTGTGTGGGCCATCGGCACCAACGGTATTCCTGCAACATCTGAGTA
>JANXSV010000329.1 GCA_025356505.1 Methylovirgula sp. | reverse complement strand
TCCATCAGGCTCTGTTTGATGTGGATGATCGGTGAATAAGGTGGAACTGCCCGCGCCCAGGCATAGGGATCGAAGTCGTCTGAATTTTTGCTCGTGACGTCTCCATGGTCAATGTCAGCCATCATCCACATTGGCACCGCCATTCTGGCATCGGTCAGGCGCTTTTGCAAAGCAAGACACGATGCGATTGTGTTTCCAAATTCGCGGCCAATGCTCATCGGCTCCCAGAACACGTATTTAAGTCCGGCGGACTTGGCGTGCTCTGCAACCTCTGACCAGCAGTCTATGGCAATTTTAGTCAGCTCTTCGCGGCGCTTTGCATCATCAAAATCCTTGTAAGTAAAAATCGCAAATTGCGTGCCAACGGAAAACCCGCCGAGTTCCGCTGTGATATCAGCGAAGGTTTTGAACCAGTCGATATAGTACCGGCGCACGTCATGGTCTGGGTGGCCAAAGTGATTGAGGCGACCGTAGGGGCCCGTCATTCCTGAAGTGACCCGCACGCCAGTGCGCTGCATTGCCTTACCCATTTGCCGTGTCAAACGGGTGATCACGGAGGCAGACCACGAGGGATTGATGAACTCATGCGTCAGCTGCAAATCACGCAACTTTAGCTGGTGCGCCACCGTGTCGATTAAATCATCAGGATCAGCAAACCGATTGACAAGCGGGTTGGTGTTCAAAGAGAGCGTAAGCCGCATGACATGTCCTCAGGCGCTGGCGCGAATGGATGTTTTGGCGAGGAAACATTCCAATCCGTGGCGCTCTGCCTTTGACATACGCAGACCAAGCTTTGTGCGGCGATCAAGTATGTCCTCGGCAGTCTCAGCCCATTCTTGCTCAACAAGATAGTTCACTTCCGCTTCATAGAGGCCCGCACCAAAATGTGTACCAAGATTAGCAATGGATTTGGCCTTGCCAAGGACACGCGATGTGCGTGCGCCGTAGCATCGGCCATAATGCTGTAATAGCTCTGAGCTGAGGAATGGATAGTCATTGCGCAGCGTGTTGACCCAGCTTTCATAATCCGCATTCGGAATTTCCCCGCCGGGCAGAATACCCGCCGATGTCCAGTCTTTGCCCATGTTAGGAAAGAAGGGTGAGAGCTTTCGCATGGCGTGTTCTGAAAGCTTGCGGAAAGTAGTGATTTTTCCGCCAAAAGCTGTTAATAGCGGCGCGCCTTTGTCATCAAGATCAAATACATAATCTCGGGTGACAGCGGATGGATTGCCTTTACCATCATCAAACAGCGGACGTACGCCGGAGTAAGCGTGAAGCACATCTTCACGCCGCAGCTTTTGTTTGAAGTAGCGATTGACCGCGCTGATTAAGTAATCCAGTTCCACATCAGCAATCTTAACGTCCTCAGCTGGACCCTCATAAGGGATGTCGGTTGTGCCGATCAACGCCGTGCCGTTTTCGTAGGGGTTGATGAAGATCACCCGCTTATCGTGGTTTTGAACGAGATAAGCATGAGTCCCTTCCCAAAACTTCGGCACAATGATGTGGCTGCCTTTGACAAGCCGTACACCACGACTAGAATTTAAGCCAGCAACGCGGGCCAACACGTCGCTTACCCATGGTCCTGCCGCATTGACCAAGACTTTGGCCGTCACTTCGCGCAATCCAGTCTTTCCTTTGAGTGAAACGCGCCATACATCGCCTTCGCGGCGCGCACTCACACATGCGGTGCGTGTTAGAATTTCTGCTCCACGTTCGTGGGCATCGAGAGCATTAATCGCAACAAGACGGGCATCATCCACCCAGCAGTCAGAATATTCGAAGCCCTTACTGTATTCCGGCAGAATGGGCGCGCCCTCGGGGTCACGGCGCAGATTGAGTGTGCGCGTACCTGGCAAGCGTTTGCGGCCACCCAAATGATCGTAAAGAAATAAGCCCAGGCGCACCAACCAGGCGGGACGGTCATTTGGGCTATGTGGTAACACAAAGCGCATGGGCCAAATGATGTGGCTGGCAGAATTCAACAGCACCTCGCGCTCAATCAACGCTTCACGGACCAGGCGAAATTCATAAAATTCGAGATAGCGCAGTCCGCCATGGACCAACTTGCCGGAACGCGACGACGTGCCTTGCGCCAGATCGTCTTTTTCGCACATCAGCACCTTCAGGCCACGGCCAGCCGCATCCCGTGCAATGCCCGCGCCATTAATGCCTCCACCGATCACTACCAAGTCGAAGGTATCATTTAGAGAGTTTGTTGGAGCTGCTTTGGTCATGGGACTCATACTCACATCGAGGAATTGGTACGAAAATCAGCAAAGTTTTTCCAAACTGGAGAAAGTTGCCGACGCGTATGTTTGTAAATTTTAAAAAGTTCGGTGGCATGGGCTGCTAGTCTAGGGTCTGGCACTTCGACGACGCCGAGCGTTGGTGTGACCCAAGTTGCCACGCAATCTTCCATTCGAGGAAAGACTTTAACAGCAACGGCCGCCATCATTGCTGCGCCTGCAGCCCCAGCTTCTTCTCGGTGGGAGACGCGAAGCGGCGTGTCAATTCCAGCTGCTATGATATGGCGTAATGCTTTTGAACGTGCGGCCCCGCCGGTGAGTCTCAGCTCCTTCGGCATTTCACCCATCAAGGAATAACAGTCACGCATGGCAAACCCCAAGCCTTCGATCACGGCGCGTATCAGATCGGCATAGCCATGATGATCTGAAAGTCCCGTAAAGCTGGCGCGTGCTGCCGCATCAACGAATGGGCCGCGCTCTCCTGCCTCTGAGATATAGGGATGATAAAGCAATGAGCCAGGCGTGGTTCGAGAAAGCCAGCCGTCAATATGCTTCACAAATTCTTCATGCGAGGAATCATGGCCAAAATCTCTCAAGACCTGTTGACCCAAGCGCAATGCCCAATCCAAATTCAGCGTGGCCGCCATATTTGATTGCACTTGAGTGGCCATATTCTTCAAGGGGAGCAGAATTACATAGCCGGTGCCTTCGGCGTTCAAGACAATCTTGTCAGACGTCATGGCGCGCATGTGTACGCCTGTAGAACCGATTACCGAACACGCAATACCTTCTTCACCGGTATATATCCCAGCCCCAAGAGCTGTCATAACCATATCTACATATCCAAGTGTTACGGGGGTTCCTGCCAAAAGACCTGTAGCAGTAGCGGCCGACGTTGACAGAGAATGAGTTGTTTCACTGCCATCAACAATTGGGGGCAATAGGTGCTTATGGTTCTGTAGGCCGAGAGCCGCTATCACAGAATCATCGTATTTCCGGGTGCGGAAGTTGCCGAAAGTGAAGCTGGCTTCGGAAGGGTCCGTCGCACGAACCCCGGTCAAATTCAGATAAATCCAATCCTTGCAGTGCAAAACCGTATCCGCGTGTCTCAGCAATTCCGGCACGGTTGAGGCAATATGAGCCAACTGACTTCCTTGCTGGCAAGTGTTGAGGCCCGTACCTGTTGCTTCAAAGCGCGCCTTGTTGCCAGCTGAGGCAGCAAGTTTTTCAACGGTGGGTGCAGCCCTTGAATCCAACCATAGCCATGCATCGGCAACAGGTTCGTTTGATTTACCTATAAGCCAAGTTCCATCGCCTTGCGCCGTCACCGCGATGGCAGCTGTCCGTTTTGCCAAGTTTGGCACTTTGTCTGCCAAATTGCGCAACGCTTTGACACAATCTCCCCATGTTTGCGGCATGGATTGCGTCACAGCGCCACCGGCAAAGACGGTGTAGCGATTGGCAATAGCGGCTGATGCAAGCTGATTGCCGACGAGATCAAATGCCACGGCTTTGATCACGGATGTTCCTGCATCGATGCCTATTATCACTTTTTGACTTGAATCATGTTTCTCCATGGATTGCGCATACTGCCTTTCCAATCGGGCCAACCAATTGCGGCACAAAGAGGCCAAAATCAGCCGACGTATTCTGTAATTGCTTTCAATAACTACAATATATTTCACTGTCGGCCGAGACTGTCAATATAAACAGAAGTAAGCCCCAGAAAAAGCACCAGTCGACAATAACTACGGGGTGCGAAAAAAATGGGTCCCGTAGAAACATTTTTGTTTGATTTAAACTGCTCATTTGAATGGGATTTTTACTGATGGAGAGGAATTAGCATAGTGCCTTGTAGCAAAATCTTTAAGCCAGATACCTACCCTAAGTGCGGGGATTAGGTATATTTACGATTGTGCTGAAAATAAAACTTTAAAAACGGATGATTTTAAAAATTTGTCTTATTGACTCTGTTTGATATTTGATACATTTTTAGAAATTAATTACAAACGGACTGAAATTATTAAAACTCGACGATGGGAGTTGGCGTTGAATATCAGAGCTCCTTTTGCATCGCTCAATAATTTAAATGAATTGTCTGCATATCCTTTCGTCCTGGGGCATTCTTAAAAATGTCTTCCAGCGCCCAATTTGGTTCCGGCAAGATCAGTTCAAAGATCGTCGGACCGACGGCATTAGTTGCGCTAATATGTGTCATTGCCGTTAGCACTAGGGTTGTTCAGATCGGCTCAATTGATGATGATCGCAAAAAAGCATTTTCGAAAGAAGAGTATGGCGCTGCGACGTTCCCGGGTGTGTTCAAGTTTGTTATCGAACATTCAGTCGACGTAAAAGACCTCGGACCTGCGATCGCTGCAAACCCTTCGGCTGCAGGCAAGAAGTATGGCACTGAAACAGGTACGGGTCCTGTTATCCCAGTCAAATTTACCGGTGTTGCAGGGAAAGGTTCTTCGGGTATCTACATTGTGGCCGTGGATGGGCTAGACGATGTTCTGGTGCGCGTGCAGACTGGACCAGCGATTAATGGCACTGAACTTCGCGACGTGTCAGGTGCAATTAGTTTTGGTCAATTCACCAACCAAATTGAGTACCAAGACGCTGGCTCTGCCATTAACAACGCTATGAAAAAGGTGGTGTTTCAAGCTGTAGACACTGCTGATCTTGCCGGCAAAAAGATCGCAGTGACGGGTGCCTTTAAGCTTATTAACCCCAAAGGTTGGTTGGTAACTCCCGTGGAGGTTGAGGTTAAATAGGCATGACCGCCAAACAAAATTCTGCAGGCAAGGAAATTGATGTGGCCGACTTGGTAGTACTTGAGGCGCGCAATGTTTCTAAATCCTTTGGCAATATTCATGCCTTAAAGGCTGTCAACTTTGCTGTACACAAGGGCAAAGTCACCACTCTCTTCGGTGAGAACGGTGCTGGCAAATCGACACTAATGAAAATCCTATCTGGAATTATTCAGCCATCAGGCGGTGAAATCCTATTGGACGGGGCGGCCGTTGCTTTCACCTCCAGCACGGACGCGCGCAATCGCGGCATTTCCATTATTCACCAAGAATTAAGCCTCGCTCAGAACTTGAGCGTCCGCGACAATATTTTTATGGGCCGCGAAATTTTAAAATACGGACAGGTCGATTTTGCCGAGGAAGAGCGTCAGACCCGCGCACTGATGACCGGATTGCAGCAGGACATTGACCCACTCACCAAAGTTGAAGATCTGCGGCTTGGTCAACAACAGATCGTTGAAATTGCCCGCTCGCTTTCGGTCAATTCGCGAATTCTCATCATGGATGAACCGACATCCGCATTGTCTGCAACAGAAGTGGAGTTGCTGTTCAAAGTCGTCGAAGACTTAAAGGCAAAAGACGTATCAATTGTTTACATTTCCCATCATCTCGAAGAGGCCCTGCAGATCACTGATTACGCGGTTGTTTTACGTGACGGAGCGATGACAGCTTATGCGTCACGCGGAGACATTGATCTCGAATGGATAGTTCGCAACATGGTTGGCGAGAATTTCGATCTTGGATCGCCTCCCAGTGGTTATGAAATGGGCAAGGTTGCACTCGCTATTGAAGATCTCACAGTGCCGTCCAAGGGCGGAGTGGCCTTCAATGTGGTTGACCACTTGTCGCTATCGGTGAGAGCTGGTGAAATCGTTTGCATCTATGGCTTGATGGGTGCCGGACGCACTGAAATGATGGAATGCGTTGCAGGACGCTTGAAATCCAGCGGCGGCCGAGTGCTCCTTGTTGGACACGATGTGGCAGGGCTCAGCATTGCTGAGCGAATTACAAGCGGGTTATCGCTTGTACCAGAAGACCGTCAACGCGATGGCCTCGTCCAGACGATGAGCGTGGGTCAAAATCTTTCACTTGCATCGATCCGGACCTTTGTGAAAAATCTTTTTGTCTCGCACGCGGATGAAGTATCGCTGATAGACAGATCAATTAAGCAGGTTCACATTAAGACGTCGGGTGGCAAGGCTGCGATCGGTTCACTTTCGGGCGGTAACCAGCAAAAGGTCGTCATTGGGAAAATGATGGCGACCGGCCCCAAAGTTTTGCTTCTGGATGAGCCAAGCCGCGGAATTGATGTGGGTGCAAAGGGTGAAGTTTTCAAATTGCTAGCCGAAGGCGCGAAACGCGGATTGGCTGTCATCTATTCAACATCAGAAGTCGGCGAGTGTTTCAGTGTTGCACACCGCATTGTCGTACTGCGGCGCGGGCGCATCTCAGCGGAATTTACCGCCAATACAACAAAGGAAGCCATAATGGCTGCCTCTGGCGAGGCAATGGCGGCGTAGGGGAACGGGCATGTCAGAAGCAAAAAGTACAAGCACGATTGCTGCCGTACATGCGAAGAAATTTGATCTTGGAGAGTTGTTTCTGGAAGGCCGTGCTTTCCTGGCCCTAGTTGTCATCATCGCTGTCTTTTCGTTCTTGTCGCCGAATTATTTTACGCTCAGCAATTTTTTGATTATGGCGTCACATGTTGCTATCTATGGTCTGTTGGCTATTGGCATGTTGCTGGTCGTTTTGAACGGCGGCATTGATCTTTCGGTAGGCTCTGTCCTCGGCCTCTCTGGCATTGTGGCCGGATACCTCATGAAGGGTATTGAGTTAAAATCATTTGGCATCATTCTTTTTGAGCCTGTCTGGGTTGTCGCTCTTCTGACGTGCCTTGCCGGAGCGGTTCTGGGTGGCGTCAATGGGGTGTTGATTGCCTACCTCCGCGTCCCGGCGTTTGTTGCCACTTTGGGTGTGATGTATGTGGCTCGCGGCGTGGCTTTACTGATTACCAATGGCCTTACCTTCAACAGTCTGGGTGGCAGGCCGGAGTTGGGCAACACTGGTTTTGATTGGCTGGGCTTCAATCGCATCCTGGATGTTCCAATCGGCGTGATCGTGCTTGCTGCGTTAGCGGGGTTGGCGGGTTTACTTTTGTCCCAGACGGCCTTCGGCCGCTGGCTCTACGCTTCCGGCGGCAACATGCGGGCTGCAGAATTGTCCGGTGTTCCTGTAAAACGCGTTCAAATTGCCGTCTATGCTCTATCAGGGGTTTGTGCAGCTATCGCCGGGCTCGTTCTTTCGTCGCAACTGACTTCAGCGGGTCCAACCGCAGGCACGACGTACGAATTGACGGCTATTGCCGCGGTTGTCGTGGGTGGTGCTGCTCTAACAGGGGGCCGCGGTACAGTGCGCGGAACCATGCTGGGCGCTTTTGTGATTGGCTTCTTGTCGGATGGTCTCGTTATCATTGGCGTGTCTTCTTATTGGCAGACGGTTTACCGGAGCTGTCATCGTCCTCGCGGTATTGCTCAACTCAATTCAATACCGAGGGGCAAGAAAATAGCGGCCCGTGAAGGGCTTACGAGTTTCGTTTGTGAATAACACCTGCTTTTTTGCAACGAAAAACCGTCGGCACGCCGACAAGCAGAAATCATAACAAGGAGACAAAAATGTTTAGGACAGGAAAGCGCCTCATTCTCGCAGCAACTCTCTGCACCATGATGAGCACGGTAGCTCTTGCAGATGGTTTGATATCGATCATCATCACAGACCCGGCCAACCCCTACTGGCTGACCGAAGGCAATGTTGCCAAAGCCACTGCAGAAAAGATGGGTTACAAGGCCAATGTGTCTGCTCATAAGGGTGACACGAACGCCGAAAGTCAGATGATCGATACGGCTATCACTAACAAGTCAGTTGCCATCATCCTCGATCCGGCGAATGCCGACGGCTCAATCGGAGCCATAAAGAAGGCAATTGCCGCCAAGATTCCAGTGATCCTCGTAAACGCTGAAATCAACAAGGAAGGCCTTGCCGCCGCTCAGCTCGTGTCGAACAACGCTCAAGGTGCTGCTCTCGGTGCAACAGAATGGCAGAAGGCAGTTGGCGACAAGGGCAACTATGTCGAGCTGTTCGGCAATCCAGCCGACAACAACGCTGCGACCCGCTCTAACGGCTACGAAACAGTTCTGACGCAATATGCAAACATAAAAAAGGTCGGCAAAGAAGTTGGTGATTGGGATCGTACAAAGGGTCACGACAAAATGCAGTCCATGCTGCAGGCCAACCCTAACATTCAGGGTGTGATTAGCGGCAACGATGAAATGGCTCTTGGCGCGATTGCGGCGCTAAAAGAAGCCGGTAAGCTCGCAGGCGTGAAAGTCGGCGGTTTTGACGGCTCGCCAGATGCAGTTGCTGCCGTTAAGGCTGGCGAAATGCAATATACTGTTCTGCAGCCTGTTGCAGTTTTCTCGGCTGAAGCTGTCAAGCAAGCTGACAACCTGATCAAGACTGGCAAGACCGGTGCAAAAACTGAAAAGCAGCTGTTCGACTGCCTGCTGATCACAAAGGCAAACGTCGATAAGTACACCGGTCCCTTTACGCTGTCACAATAATGGACTTCTAAGAGTAGTTGGGTCTTTTCGTTTGATTCGCTCTCAACTGCTTCGGGGTCTGTTGGTAAAAGTCAGACCCCGATTTCATTTCGTTAACCGCTCACACTTCCTTGTCTGGTCCATTCAATGGGAAATACGCGCAGTCATCGAAACCTACCCGACGATATAAGATTTTTGCAGCCCTTCGAATTATTAGTCCTTTGCTCGCACAAGTCGGGAACTTACATTAGGGGAATACAGAAGTGGAGGTCGAACTGTGTCATCTTCGACAAGGAGTTTAAGCCGCGGAGCAAAAGAGCGTTGGTAGTGCTGCGATGGCGTTTGGCGTTAGCGAATCCGCAGTCAATCAACGCATCCAAGACCTCGAAGATGAGCTTGGTGGCTTTACACTTATTCGCCATTCTTCAGGGCAGGGGCTATTTCATGAAAATAGGATTTCATTCGAACCAGCTCAACTCGCGCGGAACGGAAGGTGCTTTGTTTGATCATGCTATATTCAATCAAGAAATTCTACGGCACGAGTCAATAATTTTCTATCCGGAGAGGAACGCGGAAAACGAAGATTCCGTTTTAAGAAAATTTTCCCCTTGTTTTAAGGTCTTATTCTATGAAAGTTACTCTCAAACCAACCTTCTATTCGAACGAGAAAAGATCGACGCATTCTACCTTCTTAAGGCGGGAGAAAAGACGATCAACTTGTGCAGACATGTGAGAATGTCGTCCATGCCGTATTTCCGCACTTTCCGAAACATAGGCACGGCGAAAGGTGTCAATTCGAATTGAGCTGCGGCTGTTTGCAAGCTGAGTATGCTGCTCATGTCCCACTGCACCACAAGGTCAACAGGGCGTAGATTTCGTCATTGCGAACTTTGAATTGATAAAGTGACCGAGGTAAGACCACAATTTGGGAACGAAACCCTGAACGGTCCCAAGAGATGCGCCAACCGACAAGCAACCTCAAGAATTCCCTAGAAGACCGCGCAGTCACTTACCGAGCCGGACCCACCATTTGCGATCGTGGGTGCGTGCCGCGTAATACGCGTCTCGGAGAGTTTCTTCTGATTTCCGCGCAGCTGTGACCTAGGCTTCGCTCCACTGGCCAGCCCAACGCACCTTTCCGGCGGTGATCAGGTAGTGCGAGCGGCAGCGAAGCTGCCAATTTCCAATGGAGGGGTGAAGAGTAGGTAGGCCGTTCTCCTCTGTAAATTGCCACTCGGTGGGGCCAAGTGGAGTTTTCACCTTTAATCCGCAGGCGCAACGATGCACGGCAATGTCGAATTCATCTGCAACATACAAAATTCCGATTTCCAATATTTTGGGAACATATTGAACGCGTTCGAGACGGAATGAATCAATCATCTAGCCTCACCGTGAACCTTGATGTCGTTCACCTTGAAAAGCATGTGATCGAAGTTGTTCTCGTCGAGGCAAAATCCCTTTAATTGCTTATATCGAACTACTGCGGGACAGGCATTGAGTGCTTTCAGTTCGGCAATCTGCACATTGACCCTGTATTCATCGTCTGGTCTATCGGAAAGTTCGACCAGACCCCAATCGCGCATCTTTTTTGCATTTGAGGGCTCAAAATACGTTGCCCTCAGGGTACCGTTGATAGCATGTTGCTTGCGATTAAGCCCTAAAGTGTAAACAGGAGGATGTTCGGTTAACCATAGTTCATCTGGTGTATCGGCTGAACGATTAGCTGTAAAGCGTTGCATGGCGTGCCAAGTGGTTTCAAAATCCGTGACACCTAGGTGCCTTATAATCATAGGCTGCCGAACCACTAAAGGCATGATTTAGAGCGAAAATTTAA
>JANXSV010000322.1 GCA_025356505.1 Methylovirgula sp. | reverse complement strand
CAGACCGTTGGCGACGCGGTGAAATTTCTGACTAAAAACGCCAAAGCATAACGCTCGTCGAACCTGTTCGAAACATTGCAAGGGTCGGCTGGTTCCGGCCCTTGTTCATGCTGACATCTTTCATCGCAATTTGGCCTGTTCGCGCTTTCCGCGGCAATATATCATCAGGACTCTGCAAAGGTGCGACTCGTGCAGTGTGCGATTGCGCTAGCATACGTTGGCGATTTAACCACCACAGATACGTTAAGCAGGGTTGAGGGTGATCATGTCGAATATCAAGATTTCGGGTTTGCGGCGCGTTGTCGTGACGGGACTAGGTATGGTTAGCCCGCTGGGCGGCAATGTGGAAACAACTTGGTCGCGTTTACTCGCAGGACAAAGTGGCGTTCGGGCTATCGAAAATTTTGACGTGTCGGATATTGCTTGCCAGGTTGCAGCCCAGGTTGTGCGCGGTGACGGAACGGACGGAACTTTTAACCCCGACCATTGGCTCGACGGAAAAGACCAGCGAAAAGTTGATGATTTTATCCTCTTTGCGGTGGCTGCCGCTGGCCAGGCGCTGGCAGATGCCGGCTGGAAACCGACCTCTTATGAAGATCAGATCTCTACAGGTGTATTGATCGGTTCCGGTATCGGCGGGCTTAATGGGATTGCTGAATCGGCCATCATTTTGAAAGAGCGCGGTCCGCGCCGCCTTTCACCATTCTTTATTCCGGGCCGACTGATCAATTTGGCATCCGGCTATGTTTCAATCTTGCACGGCCTTAAAGGTCCGAACCATTCCGTTGTTACGGCCTGCTCCACGGGTGCGCATGCAATCGGCGATGCGGGGCGTTTGATAGCTTTTGGCGATGCCGAAGTTATGGTGGCGGGCGGAACCGAATCGCCAGTCTCTCGGCTTTCAATCGCCGGATTTGCGGCTTGCAAGGCGCTCTCTACAGGATTTAACAGCACTCCCGAAAAAGCGTCGCGACCCTACGACAAACTTCGTGATGGTTTTGTCATGGGCGAGGGGGCAGGTTGTGTGGTGCTTGAAAGCTACGAACACGCCAAGGCACGAGGCGCGAGAATATATGCAGAACTAATCGGTTACGGCCTTTCAGGTGACGCCTATCACATTACCTCGCCCTCACCTGAGGGAGATGGTGCCTACCGGAGCATGAAAGCTGCAATGCAGCGGGCGGACGTTAGTGTTAACCAGCTCGATTATGTAAATGCGCATGGCACGTCCACCCCCATGGGTGATGATATTGAAATGATGGCAGTTGAGCGTCTCGTGGGGGATGCTGCACCAAACCTCACCATGTCTTCCACCAAATCTTCGATAGGTCATTTGCTAGGCGCAGCTGGAGCCGTAGAGGCGATATTCTGCATTCTTGCGATGCGGGATTCGATGGCTCCGCCCACCCTTAACCTGGATGAGCCGTCGCGCGTTACCAAAATAGACCTTGTCCCCAGGACTGCAAAAGCTAAGAATATTGAGATTGCGCTCTCAAATTCGTTTGGTTTTGGCGGAACAAATGCATCTTTGGTGTTTCGCAAAGGCTGAATCTGACAGTTTTATGTCTTTGCGACGCATTTGATCAGCGTTCACAGTGGACGCATAGTGGCGAAAATGCCTATACCCTTTGGATCCCGGTACCTCGTTTTGAGGATTCGGATCACAAAGGGGGATCATTATGACCAATGCCACTAAGATGTACTTTGCTGAATTTATCGGTACAGCGATCCTCGTTATTATCGGCTGCGGCTCAGCCACAATAGGCGGGCTTGGCGGAGCTTTAGGGGCAGGGCCAATAGGCGCCGTTGCTCTCTTACCGATTGCGGTCGCGTTTGGTATGACAGTCACCGCGCTTGCCTATGGGATTGGCGCGATTTCTGGATGTCATGTCAATCCGGCGGTTACCGTGGGCGTATGGGTTGCCGGTCGCATCGAAGGCGCAACTGCGGTTGGATACATCGTTGCTCAAACTTTAGGTGCGATTGCAGGGGCTGCGTTTCTTTCTTATGTTTTGAGCGGAGTCGCCGATCACGGATACGGCGCTAACGAGGTTCAGGCTGGATTTACCGCATCTCAGGGTTTTGTGGTGGAAATGGTCGCCACGATGTTTTTTCTGATCGTTATTCTCGGATCCACAACTGCTGGAACGGCTACTCCGGTGGCTGGGTTGGCAATTGGTATGGCGCTGACGGTTATTCACATCACGACGATCAAAGTTACCGGGACTTCTGTTAATCCGGCACGTTCGATCGGCCCCGCACTTTTTACCGGAGGTAAAGCGCTCGCGGATCTTTGGATTTTCATCGAAGCTCCCGTTGTTGGGGCCGCGATTGCTGGATACCTGTTCAAATCCAAAGTGTTGGAAATCTAGACATTTTTATTCAAGGTGGGTGGCCCCGGTCCGGTGTCGCCCACAATATTTTCGGCGATCGGGTTGTGACGACGGTGACTGCGGGCTATAAGGCCGCATCTTTAGCAACCAACCTGAGATTATAATGACCATTCAGCACACTTTTTCAATTTTGAAGCCCGACGTTACCAAGCGCAATTTGACCGGGGCGGTAAACGCCTTGATTGAGAAAGCGGGCCTTCGCATTGTTGCGCAGAAGCGTATTCACATGACGCGCGCTCAGGCGGAAAAGTTTTATGGTGTCCACGCTGCGCGTCCATTCTTTGGTGAGCTGGTTGAAATGATGACATCCGCTCCGGTGGTTGTTCAAGTTCTCGAAGGCGAAAATGCAATTCAGCGTTATCGCGATGTCATGGGCGCAACGAACCCTGCAAATGCGGCTCCAGGTACGATCCGCAAGGAATTCGCCTTGTCGATGGGTGAAAATTCTGCGCATGGATCTGACGCGACTGAAACAGCTGCGCTTGAAATTGCTCAATTCTTTGCTGGAAATGAGATTGTCGGTTAATTTTTTTGTTACTCTGTGCCTAAAGGGGCGGCCTTCGGGTCGCCTTTTTATTTACAATTAGGGCGCGGCCATCGAGGCCACGGAGCCCTGTGCCTCACGCATCCACATCGTCTGAAACTTTTCCTCAAAAGCCCGAACACTCTTCGGCTCTACTAGCCAAATCAAATCGTTGTCTTGGTGCTTTAAGCCGGAGGCGGAAAAATTTGCGGAACCGGAGCGTAAAATTTTGCCGTCCACAACATAGCCTTTAAAGTGCATAATGGCGCTTTGTGCGGGTTTAACACGCATTTCGACCGTATTTGAAGCCAAAAGCTCGTCCATTGCTTGAGAGATGCGTTCTCCAGCAGGTCGTCCGCTCCCGTCAATATAAAGCCGTATTGCGACGCCCCGACCTGCCGCCGTGATCAGTGCTTCGATGACCGGAATGTCGGTCAAAACATAGGCTGCTATGTCAATAGTGCTAGTAGCTTTTGCCAATATGCTGACATCAATCTGCTCAAGGTTTTCGCTTGGGGAGTAGTGAATTTCAAATAGGCCACTAGACGGGGCACTGAGCGCGGTAACAGGCGCACTCACTTGGGTCTGCAGGTTCACTGGCAGAGTCGTGATCAGTCCGAGGGCGACAATGCCCCCAAGCGCGAAAGAATAATGCTTTGAATGCTTCTGAATGACTCAATCTCACACAACTATAGGTTGCATAAACTGAAGTATCAGCTAAAGCAACAATATCGCTAGAGATTGTCATCCTGACAGTTGACGAAGTGCTAAGATTGGTGAGACCGCCGCCCGTTTCTAAGAAATCAGATCGATCTGGAATGTAAATCCAGATATTTGACTTTCTCGAAAGATAATTTCCGGTTTGTCAGAAACACAGTGATGTTCGGGCGATGAAAAGAAATGCTCAAACTTGAAGGCGTTGGGATACCAAGCGCAGGGCTTCGGGGTAAGCAAGATGCTCTTGTTGTAAGACACGCGCCGCCAGCGTTGCAGGGGTATCAGTTTCAAGGACCACCACTGTCCGTTGCAGTATAATTTCGCCTTCGTCCATTTCCGGGGTGACGAAATGCACGGTGCAACCATGCTCTTTCACCTTGTCCGCCAGAGCGCGCTCATGGGTGTGCAAGCCTTTGTATGCGGGCAAGAGAGCGGGGTGAATATTGATCATCCTGCCTGGCCAAGCATTGACAAAATCGGGTGTCAGCAGCCGCATAAAGCCCGCAAGGCACACCAATTCAATGTCAAACCTTTCCAAGACAGCCTGCGCTTCAGAATCGAAATCCGCGCGTGTTTTAAAAGTCTTGTGATCCAAACATACGGTGGCAATCCCTTGTTCAGCCGCATACGCAAGACCACCTGCATCGGGCCGATTTGAAAGCACCAGAATAATTTGTGCCGGAAAATTCGCCGCTTGGGATGCCTCCACAAGCGAACGCATGTTTGACCCGCCGCCCGAGATAAAAATCGCGGTGCGAACTTTAGCCATCATACAGCTAGCTTGCCGCTAACAGTCACCCGCTCTACAGTGGATTTGTTAATCAGCCTTCCAACGACAGTCGGTTTTTCGCCAGCCGCAGCGAGCGCAGTCATCATGTGGTCAAGATCGGAGGCTGCGACAACGACGACCATTCCGATGCCGCAGTTGAAAGTGCGGATCATCTCTGCCTGTGCCAAATTTCCGATTTTCGCAAGCCATAAGAACACAGACGGAACGGCAATCGCATCAAGATAAAGCTCAGCACCGCAACCCTCCGGGATAACTCTGGGAATATTATCCACAAATCCGCCGCCCGTGATGTGTGCCAGAGCCTTGATGGGTGCCCCATCGCGTAAGACAGAAAGTAAACTTTTCACATAGAGGCGTGTAGGCGTCAAAAGCGCTTGAGCGAGGCTCACGCCTTTTTCGAAAGGTGCTTCGTCGGTCCATGCAAGTTGACTGCGCTCGACAATTTTTCGAACCAGCGAAAAACCGTTGGAGTGAATTCCAGATGATGCGAGTCCAATGAGC
>JANXSV010000315.1 GCA_025356505.1 Methylovirgula sp. | reverse complement strand
AAAAGCCGCAGCAAAAATCGGCGCCAGTGTTGAAACCGATCCATCCATCAATCCTGCCAGACCGGGCTGCACATAGCGCAGCACGAATGCCCGCCGCGCAGTTGCCGCCTCTTCCGCCGCAGCGTCCCCAGCGAGATGCTTGCTGGTCATATCGACGGCCTTTTTCTCGTGGCTTCGCTCCAAATCGCCGAGCTTGTAAAGCAGCTCACGCACCGAAACATTGGTCGAATGCGCCGCCGCAGCATCGTAAAACTGCGCCGCCTGCAGTTCCATAATCTCCGCCTCTTTGCGCATCCGCTCAACGCCAAGGTTGCGCGTCAGCCAGAATGGCCGGCGTTTGGCGAAGCCTTTGACGTCTTCGCGGCGGATGGGCGGCAGGTTTTCACCAAATTTTTGCCGGTAAAGATCAAACAGCATGCCACGGTGCTCGCGCTCATCTTCCGCCATCTCGACAAAAAATGCCGCCGACTCGGGGTACTCTGCCATGAGATCATCCGCGAACTGCTGATAAATGCGCGAATCCTCTTCTTCATTGGCGATTGCAACAGCCAAAACCTCGCGCTCGGTAAGTTCTGCTAGACCCTTCATCGTTCCGCTCTTTCGTTCTAATTTGTTTAGAATATTTCTAAACTGTACTTACCCCTCTTATCTGAGGCAATCAAGGCGTGAGATAATAAATTTTGCACGAGTCCCCGCGGCGGCGCACCCAAACATCCACTTCAGTAGGTTTTTCCCTGCCGATGGATTATCAAGCGCAGCCGGGATACATGTGGCGAGAGGCTCGCCGAACCAAAGCGCGGGGCTGTATATGGACGAACCAATGCCGTTGTATGACCTATTCGTTCGATTGCGCAGCCGCGCTTTTCACACCTACTTCCGCTTTGCCCGCGGCATGACACTTGGGGCGCAAGCTTGCGTGATTGACGCGCAAAACCGCGTCTTTCTCGTGCGCCACACTTACATTTCCGGCTGGCATTTCCCCGGCGGCGGCGTTGAAACCGGCGAAACGATCCTTGAGGCCCTGACCAGAGAACTCGCCGAGGAGGCCAACCTCACGCTTGCCGCGCCGCCCGAATTGCGCGCCGTATTCTTCAACGCGCGCATATCCCGCCGCGATCATATCGCCCTTTTTCTGGTGCGGGATTTTAACCAGTCCGCACCGCGTTTGCCAGATAGAGAACTGGCTGAAACCGGATTCTTTGCTCTCGATCAATTGCCGGAGGGGCTTCACCCCTCGACGCGCGATCGCATCAATGAAATCCTGCACGGCACGCCTCACCCGGTGCTTTGGTGAGCCCCCGCGGCGGCATTTGAAAACGCCGTGCTTTCTGCTAGAGAGGCGCATGTCCGATTTGCGCCTTACCCTGATCCCGGAAACTGAGATTGACGCGCCCGCCATCGAAAGGCTGAATGAGCGTGCTTTTGGTCCGGGCCGCTTTGCCCGCTCTGCCTATCGCCTGCGTGAAGGCAATCCGCCAGACTTGGGCCTGTCTTTCGTTGCCTTTGTCGGAACCATGCTGGTGGGTTCAAACTGCATGACCCGTATTGCCTTTGGCAACACCCCGGCGCTGCTGCTTGGCCCTCTTACCGTAGACCCCGCATTTCGTAGCCGCGGCATTGGCGCAAGCCTGGTTGAGGCATCGCTGAGTGCGGCGCGCGCTGCCGGGCATACATTGGTTTTGCTTGTGGGCGATGAGCCCTATTATCAGCGCTTCGGCTTCAAACGCGTGCCGCATGGCAGGCTTGAAATGCCAGGGCCGGTTGATCCGCAACGCGTTCTTGTCTGTGAACTTCAAGACGGCGCATTCGAGAATGTCAGAGGCCAGATTTTGCCGGCCTGAGCCAAAATCCGGTTGTTGGAAGATTCGCAGCTGCAACCGCCCTACCGGCAGATCAAGCCGCTTTACCCCTGCTCAACGGTCGCCAGAAGGCCTCTTTGAGCCACAAGGCCAATAACAGTCCGCCAAGAGCCAATAATCCCGGAAATCCGAGCGCTACAGGCGCGCTGGAAAGGCCGGTTAAACTGCTGATGTCATTACGCTTGACGCCGATATAATCCGCGCCGGAATAGTGCGAGCCAGCGCGCATGGACGCGACACTGGGCAAATGCACCACGCCGCCGCCGTCCATGCGGCGGACAGATCCCCCCGTCTCATCGGCAAGCTTTTGCAGCTTGTCCGGAGTCGAAACAACATCTTCAAATTCCTTGAGATTTATAATCCCGACCGGCGCGAAAGTGTGCAGCGCACCATCTTCAAGCGCATAAAGACCCTGTGCTTCGACCGGAATCCGCGCCCTCCAAAGTCCCGGACCTGCCGCATTCAGAACCACATTTTGTTTGGTGCCATCGGGCGCAGTCAAACTCACCGGATTGACCGTCTCCAACAGGCTCTGACGCTCGATTTCGAGGCCGCCGTCAACCTCTTTGGCGCGCAGAGCCTCTTCTTCCAGCTGCGGTTCTTTCAAGAGCCAATGCGTCATACGGCGCAGCAATTCGACCTGCGGCCCGCCGCCGTTGACCCCGCGTGCCCAGAGCCACATCTGATCGCTCAGCATCAGCGCAACACGGCCCTTCTGCTCCCGGGCGAGCACCATGAGCGGCTGATTGTCAGCGCCTGTCATCAGCACATCGCCCCGGTCAGCCCGCGCGCCGATCAGCCGGTAAAACGCCGCCCAGTTAGCCTTTTCGTCCGACAAGCCCCGCATGACCGGATGCGCGCTCCCTACCCGTGAAACCTGTGGCACAAACGGCTTAACCACCACGTCGCCGGTTGGTGTTGCCGGCATAATTTGGCCCAGAGCGCTTCGGCCAAGGCCTTCCTCATCGGCGTAATCTGCCCCGACGTTGACCATCAGCGCCCCGCCGTCGCGGACGTAAGTGGCGAGATTGTCGAAGTAATAGTCCGGCAAAGGCGATTGATTGGCATAGCGGTCAAATATGATCAGATCAAACTTGGCTATATCGCGCGAAAATAGCTGATCAATCGGAAACCCGATCAGTGCAAGTTCCGAAATCGGTGTCGTATCGACTTTGGAAGGCAGGCGCAAAATCGTATAATGGATGAGATCGATATTCGGGTCTGATTTAAGAACATTGCGCCATGCGCGTTCGCCCGGGTTCGGCGCGCCCGAAACCAACAACACCCGCACCCTGTCTCTCACGCCCTCAACGCTCACAATCAACCGGTTGTTCAATGTCGTGAGTTCGCCCGGCAGCGCCGCCAACTCAATTTCCACGACATTTGCACCGGCATGCTCAAGCGGAATCTTGACCTCAATCAACGCCCCTATGTCGGCGCTCAACTGCCCGAAGTCCGCGCCGTCACGCCGCAATTTCAGTTGACCGGGCGGGCCACTCTTGGTCGAATCTATCACGCGCAATTTCAGCGTGACATCTTTGCCAACAATGCCGAATTTGGGCGTTTCAACAGCCTCAATGCGTCGGTCAAATTCGCCTTCGTGGCCGCTAAGCAGCACATGCAGCGGTGCATGAAATCCCAACCCTGCCAGATTGGGCACATCATGAACCTGCCCGTCGGTGAGCATGATTACCCCGCCAACCCGCTCCGGCGCGACATCTTTCAAGCCTTCGCGCAGTGCAGCAAATGCCAGCGTTCCGTCGTCGCTTTGCGGCACATCTATGGTGCGCAGGTCTACGCCTTTGGTGGCGGAAAGTTTTGCCGCCATCTGCGCCGTAGCTTCGCGCATCTGCGCCGGGCGCTCGCCCAGCTTCTGGCTGGCGGATGTGTCGACAACCAAAGCGACAACATCTTTGATCGGACTGCGTTCTTCATTCGTAATCAGCGGATTGAACAACGCCGCGACAAATCCGAGCGCCACCAAGGCGCGCCACATCAGCATTCCGCGCTGCCACACGAGCCCAACAGCCGCAAGACCAAAGGCAATGGCTGCGAGCGTCCAGAGCAGAATGTCCGGCAACAGCGGTGAAAATTGCAGCTGGTAGTTCATCAGTGCCGCAACCTGTCCATCAGCGCCGGCACA
>JANXSV010000106.1 GCA_025356505.1 Methylovirgula sp. | reverse complement strand
AAATCTTGATAGTTTACCTGCTTTAGAACCAAGAAAAACAAAGATAACAGTTTCAGATTTATTATTCAACTCATTTAGAATTATTTTTAACAAATTTTCCCAAAGAGGTAAATGAACACCTACTTCACTTTGAGTTGTTTCTTTACTTCTACGTGAAGTTATAGAAGCATTTAAAAACATAACTCCTTGTTTAATTAACGGAATAAGTGAATTGTCTAAAATATTTGTACTTTTAAAGTATGAAGTTTGTTTTGACATTTGTTGTATGTTTTGCGTTTTTGTTGCTTTGTGCATTTGCCATAAAGCTTCAGACAGTGGGCCTTAGCAAGCTTACTTTGCTGGCATAACCTGCCCGCGCACTTCGCCGCCCTTGTTCGCTTCGGTGTGCACGTTGAAATATAATTTGCCGGCCATCAGATCCGCTGCTTGGGCTTCTGTCAAAACTGCCTTACCTTCAAACGGGCTCTTGAAGTTTGGCACCGGGACTTCGACACCTGCCGCCTTACCCATATCTGCCGGACCATGGAAATGAGCCGCAGTCGCAGGGCCGGTTAAGCTGTCATAACTGCCCTTCCACGAGAGTGTCTTGGTGGCGCTGTCAAAGGTGATCTCTACGGAGCCTGTGCCCTTAGAGGCAGTTGGAGGGGTCTCTTGAGCAGCAGTCAAATCGGCTTTATACATCGACATGTCGGCAAACGCGGGCATGGATGAAAGCAATAATGCGCCAACAAGCGCCAATGCGCCGGTTTTTTTCGAAATTTTCATTGTAGTTTCCTCTCGAATTAGACTGGGCATCTGGCCAGCATTCAGTGGTAACTTTGTAGACGAAGTTATGTTCCGTCTTTAGCCGCAGATGCGACCGGTCCCCATGAGCTGAATGTAGACTTCTGAACCACGTCGGCAATAAGGCGGTAACAGTTTGCCGAAGCTTTTTTGCCTAACTTCGCCAATTTTTGGTCTGACTGCGATTTTCGAAAGAGGAGGGGTTCTAAAGCCTTCGGATTTCTCTTACATAATGTGCTCATTCAAGGTGAGGGCATCATGGTCAAGCGGATATTCATCGATGGCGAGGCAGGCACAACGGGCCTTGGCATTCGTGAGCGTCTGAGCGGCATGTCCGGCGTCGAGTTGCGCAGCCTCTCGGCGGAAACCAGAAAAGATTCTGCGTTCAAACGCGCCCTAATGCGGGAAGTTGATCTTGTTATTCTGTGCTTGCCCGATGATGCGTCTCTCGAAACAGTTACGCTTGCCGATGAGCTTGGCGTTTCCTCGCCAAAAATTCTCGATGCCTCAACCGCGCACCGCACAGCTGCGGGCTGGGTATATGGCTTTGCGGAACTGGTCAAAGAGCAGACTGGCAGGATAGCCGCCGCTCAACGCGTGTCAAATCCGGGATGTTATGCTACCGGAGCCATCGCCCTGTTGCGACCGTTGATTGATGCGGGTCTGATACTGCCGCAGGCTTCGCTCGCTATCAATGCCATATCCGGCTACACCGGCGGCGGAAAATCGATGATTGCAGACTATCAAGCCCACCGCGCGCCGAGTTTCGAACTTTACGGCCTCGGTTTCAACCACAAACACATCCCCGAAATTATGGCGCATTCCACCCTGAAACAGCGGCCGATCATGATTCCGTCTGTCGGAAACTTTGCTCAGGGCATGTTGGTATCTATTCCGCTGTTTCTGAACGAACTTGCCGCCAAACCTTCTGCATCCGATTTAGAAGCGGCACTATCTTCCCACTACGCCGCGAGCGAATTTGTATCCGTTGTGCCTACAAGCGGAGTCGCCCGCATTGAGGCTGAGAGTCTAAATGACACGAATTTCATGCAGATTCGCGTTTTTCACGACGTTTTGCGCCATCAGGCCGTGCTCGTCGCCAAATTGGACAATCTTGGCAAAGGTGCTTCAGGCGCTGCGGTGCAAAACTTGAAGCTGATGTTGTCTCTTTAGCGCCTCCGCGGGGCACCAGGCGTATTGGGCTTACCTCCGCGTCCATGTCTGGGATTTGCATATAATGCCAAGAACGCAGCCTTTGACTTCGGCGTGGTTGTCATCTGTCAACCGGAAATGCGCGGAATAGGTTTTGCCGTCTTCGGCGTTGTAGATTTTGCCAGCGTAGCTATCGCCGTCTTGCGCCATGCTCAACAAAACCGGAACCCCCATCATAGGGCGGCTGCGTTTGGCCTCGCTCTCGTTGTAATAATCGGTTTTCGGCTTGCCAGCCTCATCATTCGGTTCCGCGAGCCAGACGACATTGCCGCAAATTGCCGCCCCGCAATGGCTGACCTTGACATGCGACTTGCCTCCGCCGGTAACCCAAACGCCATCCGGCTCCGAGGCCGATGCGGCATGGATCGTGAGCGCCGAAACGAACGCGAGCAGAGCCACAAAAGCAAATAGGCCTATGTGCCTGTAGGTATTTGTCCTGCAAAAATTCGACATAATAACTTCCTCCGCTTCGGCAAAACCTTCCGCACGTCGTATACACGGGCGCTGCCTGTTTTTCTAATCGTCTATGGATAAACAGTTTTTCAAAAAACGTAAAGTGAGGTAAATGTCTTTGAAGCACGCGTGTGAAGCTTGCAATTCTATCGCGGTTGAGGCATATCGATTTCAACGTGACGCGAGCTTCTCTGAGGTTCGCCAAAGCGCTGCGGAGACGTGGCCGAGAGGCTGAAGGCACTCGTTTGCTAAATGAGCATACCTAGAAATGGGTATCAAGGGTTCGAATCCCTTCGTCTCCGCCATTCACCCCCTCAAATAGTCTCTTGCTGGGAGGCTTTATGCTATGTCGCGGTAATTGGCTGGTATTTCTGGCTCAATCCTGTTTCGTGCTTCTTACATTGTTGTATTTCCGCGCCCGAATGGCGCGGTTGGTGTGGCTGGTCTCTGGCTGTCGCGATGGTAGGTGAGTTTGGGCGTTTT
>JANXSV010000266.1 GCA_025356505.1 Methylovirgula sp. | reverse complement strand
TGCAGCGGATGCCCCGGACAAAAACGACCTGAAACAGCAGATCGAAGCCGCGGCGGAAAAGGCTCAGCTTGAGAAAAAGCTAACTGATGAAGCAGCTCAGGAAAAGGCGGCTCAGGACAAAGCCCGCGCTGATAAGGCTGTTAAAGACAAGGCCGCAAAGGATGCAGCTGTTAAACAGGCCGCTCAAGATCAGGCGGCCCAGGATAAGGCCGACGATCTCGCGCAGGAAAAGGCCGCCAAGGCCGCCAAAGCTATTGCGGATAAACAAGCGGCGGAAAAGGCTGCGGCCTTGCTGAAACCCAAAGCCGGAGACACAACCGACACGCCGAAAAAAGATGTTCTGGGTGATATCAGCAAGTTTTTGAGCAAGGATAAACCGCAGAATACCGGCTCAATCGGCAAAGTTGCCAGCGCCGAGCCTGCCGCGGGCGCAGCGAGCGCCAACGCTGCAAAAATGTCTCCCAGCCTGAAGGCTCAGTTGAACGGTTGGCTAAAAGACAAATATCACGCGTGCTGGAGCCTGCCGATAACCCTGCCCACAGGTGCAAAATATGTGCCCAGGATTCAGGTCAGCTTCAATGCTGATGGCTCGCTGGTCGGACAACCACGCCTCGCCAATCCGCCGTCTGATCCGAGTTTTAACGCCCTTGCGGCCAGTGCACGCGCCGCAGTGCTCAATCCGGACTGTAACCCGCTCAAGATTCCGCCGCACTTCCAGGCGTTCTTTAACGAATGGAAAGACAGCACGATCGCTTTCGATCCGGAGGATCAATAATGACCCTGTTAACCCGTTGGCTCACCTCGCAAGCAGGCACGCCGTACATAACCTCCTTCATTTCAAAACCACGGATTCCATTCATGCGCAGATATTTTCGTAACTTTCCGCGTTCCGTTGCACTTGTTGTCATGGCCGTTGTCAGCCTCCTGACCCTGTCCCTCGCGCGTGCCGAAAACGAAGTCACGGTCAAGGGCGGTTCGAGCTTCAAGCCCGTCACCATCGCCGTCACCACTTTTCAGGGTGAGGGCGATATCGGCACCAAACTGACGTCTGTCATCAACAACAACTTTAAGCGCTCAGTGTTTCTACTGCCTGTCGACGCCGTTGGAGCCGTGTCAAATCCGGATGCCGCGCCGGACATGACGCCGTTCCGGTCGGTCAATGCGCAATATGTGGTGACAGGACGTCTCACCCGCCAAGGTGACGGACGCTTGAAGGCCGGCTTCCGCCTTTGGGATGTGGCTTCGGGCGCGCAGGCTGCCGGTCAGGAATATTTCGCCGATGCCAACAATTCACGCCGCGTCGCCCATATGATTTCCGACGCGATCTTCACAAAAATCACTGGTGAAAAAGGCTTCTTCGACACCCGCATTGTCTTCGTGGACGAAACCGGCCCCAAAGAGCGCCGGATAAAGCGCCTGGCTATTATGGATCAGGACGGCGCAAATGTCCGATATCTGACCAAAGGCAATGACCTTGTCGTCACGCCGCGCTTTTCCCCCACGTCGCAAGACCTGACCTATATGGCCTTCGATAACGGCGAGCCGAAGGTCTATATGCTCAACATTGATTCCGGCCAGCGCGAAGTTGTCGGTCAGTTTCCCGGCATGACATTTTCGCCGCGCTTTTCCCCCGACGGTCAGAAAATCATCATGAGCCTCAGCCAGGGCTCGTCGTCCAATCTCTACACCATGGATTTGCGCTCTCGCCAAACCACCCGTTTGACGGATACTCCTGCAATCGACACATCCCCGAGCTATTCGCCCGATGGTTCCAAAATTGTGTTTGAATCGGATCGCGGCGGCTCACAGCAGATCTATGTTTCGAGCGCCAGCGGCGGCGCGGCTCAGCGTATTTCCTTTGGCGATGGCCACTATTCGACTCCGGTTTGGTCGCCGCGCGGCGATTACATCGCCTTTACCCGCCAGCGCGCCGGCAGCTTTGCTATTGGCGTGATGAAGCCGGACGGCTCGGGAGAGCGTATTCTCACCGAAGGCTACCACAACGAAGGCCCGACTTGGGCGCCAAACGGACTTTATGTGATGTTCTTCCGTGATCCGGGCGGAGCTGCAGGCGCCAAGCTCCATATGGTGGACATTTTCGGCAGAGGTGAATTTGCGGTCCCGACCCCGTCCTACGGATCTGACCCGACTTGGAGCCCCCTGCTAAACTAGCCTGGAGCCCTCTGCTAAACTAACCTGGAGCCCCCTGCTAAGCTAGGCCGACCAAGGTCAAAAGCAGCAATATATTGAGCGCGATCACCACTATCCCGGCCCCAAGTGCAATAACGCTGGCCTTGGGGCCAAGCGTAAATTCACCCATCAAATCCCGCCGCCGCGCAATATAGATCAGGCTCAGGATGGGCACAGGCAGGACCAGGCTCAAGATAACCTGACTGTATAGCAAGGCTTTGGTCGGATCATAACCAAAGGCGACAATGATGAAGGCCGGGCTCATCGTCACCAGACGGCGCAGGAAAAGCGGCAATTTCAGCCCTGTAAAATCCTGCATCACCATTTGTCCGGCCAAAGTTCCGACAATGGAACTTGCCAAACCGGATGCCAACAGCGCCACCATGAACAGCACTGCCGCAGCCCCGCCTGCCAGCGGCAGCAGCGTCTTATAGGCGGTTTCCAAGTCGGCAATATCAGGCCCGTTGGAGCCGTGCAATGTACTTGCCGCCATAGCCAGCATCGCCATATTGATCACCCCTGCCAGGCCAAGCGCAAACACCACTTCGCGATTGGAATAGCTGATCAATTTGCGGGTATCGTCAAGATTTCGCGCCGGAATGCGCGCTGCCGTAAGGCCCGAATGAAGATAGATGACATGCGGCATCACGGTCGCGCCCAGAATACCCACAGCAAGCGTGACACTGCCCGAACCTTGCAAGCGCGGCACAAATGTCGAAAATAGAAAATCCGTCCAATCCGGCGGAAACAGCCAAAGTTCAGCAAGATAGGCAATGCCGATAATGGCAACAAAAGCTGCAATCGCCCATTCCAAAGGCCGAAAACCGTTCTGAACCAGCAGAAATCCGTAAATCAGCACACCCATCATAAGCAGGCTCGGCATGAGCGCCAACCCGAACAGCAAACTGATGCCGATGGCTCCGCCGAGAAACTCCGCAACGTCGGTTGCCATAGCGGCTACCTCGGCAAAGAGCCACATGGCCAGCACGACGGGCCTGGAAAAAGTCTCGCGGCACAGGGTAGGAAGGCTCTTGCCGGTGGCCAGACCAACCCGGGCGGAAAGCGCCTGAAACAGCATTGCGATCAGGTTGGCGAGCAGCACCACCCACAATAATTTCAGGCCGGTTTGCGACCCCGCCTCAATGTTGGTGACAAAATTGCCCGGGTCGATATAGCCGATAGACACCACAAAACTTGGGCCGATAAAGGCGAGAGCTGCCCGCAGGCCCCTCCCCTCCCCCGACAGCACAGCCGCACCGGTGCGGGCGGTGCGCTCTGACCAGCTTAGATTTGGCAAAACATCCCTCGTCATTACCCCTGATTTTCCTCAAAAACAGCGTGCATCTTCTATAAGTACATCCAGATGTTAAATATGTAACCTAGGCTGTATTTACAGCCGTGATTGCAAAAACAATTCCTCGTGTTTCCCTCGTTATCAAAATGCGTTAGAGCAAAATCATGCCGATAGACGTTACAAAAATACCGCTGTCTCAACTCCCTACCGAAACGGTTCAGGCCGGGCGTTTTTCCAAAACGCGTGTGGCGCAGTCCACTGCGCTTTTGGAAGATTATGCCGAGCTGATCTCAGACCTTGTCGCCAACGAAGGCGAGGCGCGCGCCACAGACCTTGCTCGCCGCTTGGGCGTATCGCACGCCAGCGCCATCAAAACTCTCGCCCGATTAAAACGCGAAGGGCTGGCAACCTCAAAGCCCTATCGCGGCATATTTCTAACCCCCGCCGGTCACGACCTCGCTGACAAAGCACGCACCCGCCATCGGCTGGTGGTTGATTTGCTGGTCCGGCTTGGCGTCGCTCCCGATATTGCCGAAGCCGATGCCGAGGGCATCGAACATTATGTCTCCGACGAGACACTCCGTGTTTTTGCACAATTTTTAAAGAGCGCCTGATTTCTAAATTTCGGAATTAAAATGCAAATTTTTCGTATCTACACCAATGTCCTTGGCGCACTTTCTGACGAGAAGCCGCTCGTTATCACGCTCGTCACCTCAAATCTCGCCCTTGCCTGCGCGCAATTTGCCGAACCTGTCCTCTTCGGCCGCATCATTGACCGGCTGACCCTGTCGCAAAATTCATCGGTTGCAATCGGTTTCGCCGACATTTCGCCTCTGATTTTGACATGGGCCGGCTTTGGATTGTTCATCATCCTCGCTGCAGTTCTGGTGGCGCTGCACTCGGAGCGCTTGGCTCACCGCCGCCGTCTGGGCGTCATGGCACGCTTCTTCGAGCATGTTATGCACCTGCCGTTCAGTTTCCACAGTAAAATCCACTCGGGCCGGGTCCTCAAGGTGATGCTGGAAGGCGCCAATGGCATGTCAGGCCTGTGGTTATCGTTTTTCCGCGATAATTGCGCGTCTTTCGCAGCATTGTTCGTGTTGCTGCCGATGTCGGTCATCATCAATTGGCGGCTTGGCAGCTTATTGCTGTTTCTGGTTCTGGGCTTTGGCACGCTAACCAGTTTTGTCTTGCGCCGGACCGAAACACTTCAGCAGCGTGTTGAGCGCTTCCATTCGGACTTTGCCGAACGCGCCACCGATGCGTTGGGCAATATTCCAGTTATCCAGAGCTTCACCCGTATCGAGGCGGAAGCGCGGGACATGCGCGCCATCACAGCAAACCTGCTCTCGGCGCAAATGCCGGTGCTCTCGTGGTGGGCCTTCATGGCAGTGGCCACCCGCGCCTCTGCCACTTTGACGATTCTCGCTATATTCATCACGGGAACCTGGCTTCACTTCCAAAATCTTGCTTCGATTGGTGAAATCGTGACATTCATGGGCTTCGCCACCATGCTCATCGGGCGGCTGGAACAAGTGGTCGGCTTCATCAATTTCCTGTTTTTACAAGTGCCCAAACTTCAGGAGTTCTTTGATATTCTCGAAACCGAGGCCGCCGTAAAAGACCA